>NZ_PDYV01000016.1:0-66215 GCF_002743235.1 Sporosarcina sp. P25 | reverse complement strand
TGAACTGCACCCCAAAACTTGGACACATTCAAAGAAAAAGGATGTGGTTCAAGTGAGAAAAATTCATGTAGAAGATAAGATTCAAGCGGTTAAACGATACATTGAAGGTAATGAAAGTCTTCGTGAAATCGCTCAATCTATCGGAATTGATAAGAGTGAAATTCGTTATTGGGTACAGCGATATCGGTATCACGGAGAAAATGGTTTCAAGAAACCCTGTACAAGTTATTCTGTACAATTTAAACTGGACGTAATCCATTATATGGTTGATGAGAATACGTCCCTCAGAGATACTGCTGCCCGCTTCAACTTAACGCACCATTCCACGCTTAGAAGATGGGTAAATGCGTATAGGGAAGAAGGGGCGGACGCCTTGTCACCAAAAGAAGAGGGGCGTCTATTCATGAAACAAAACCCAGAAAACAAGAAGAAACCATCTGTTTCTGAAAAAGAACTACAAAAGGAAATTGATTTCTTACGAATGGAAAATGCTTATTTAAAAAAGTTAAATGCCTTAGTTCAGGAACAGGAAAAACTACTAAAGAAAACAAAGCGCAAGTAGTCTTCGAACTAAGGCACCGATTCACAGTGAGTGCGCTTCTACAACTGGCAGAACTTGCCCGCAGCACGTATTACAACTTAGTAAACCGGTGGGATCGACCTGACCCTGACGCGACTATTAAACAGCTGATTCTTAGCATCTATCATGAGCACAAAGGACGTTACGGCTACCGGCGGATTCAAATGGAATTACGATGTCTCGGCCATATTGTGAACCATAAAAAAGTACAACGCATTATGAAAGTGCTGAACCTTACCTCTCTAGTCCGGATCAAGAAATACCGTTCGTACAAAGGAAAAGTGGGCAAGACCGCCCCGAATATCCTGGAACGAGATTTCCAAGCAGAGCAGCCGAATGAAAAGTGGGTAACGGATATTACTGAGTTCAAGCTATTTGGAAGCAAGTTCTATTTATCCCCGATGTTAGATTTATTTAACGGAGAAATCATTGCGTATACACTCGGTTCCAGACCAACTTATGTCTTGGTTGACGAGATGTTGAATCAGTCATTACAGACCCTAACAAATCAGGATCAACTAGTCATCCATTCAGACCAAGGTTGGCATTATCAAATGAAACCATATCAAAATACATTGAGCGAAAAAGGGATTACCCAAAGTATGTCCCGAAAGGGCAACTGTTACGATAACGCGGTCATGGAAAGTTTCTTTGGCACGTTTAAATCCGAATTTCTGTATCTACAGGAATTCGAAAATAGGGAACAATTCACAAAAGAGCTAGCCGAATATATCTCCTATTACAACTCCAAACGTATTAAATCAAAATTGGGGATGAGTCCGATAGAGTATCGAACTCACCACCAGCTTAGTGCGTAATAAAACTTGTCCAACTTTTGGGGGTCACTTCAAAAAGCGTCCCCCTCCGAAGCGCCAATCCCCTAGCCTAACACCCCGTCAGCCATTCCATTCCATAAAAAAACCACACCATATAAAACGGTGTGGTTGGTGTATTCTATTAACGCACGCCTAGTGCAATCTTGGCATAACGTGACATGTTGTCGCGGGACCATGGTGGATTCCAGACGATATCTACCACTGTATCTTTAACCTCTGGAAGTTCCATTAGCTCTTGCTCAATATTCGCTACGATCTGTGGACCCATTGGGCAACCCATTGACGTCAATGTCATTGTAATTTTCGCGACTCCTTCGTCAAGTAACTCTGCATTGTAAACCAATCCAAGGTTGACGATATCAATACCTAATTCAGGGTCGATGACGTTTTCTAACGCACCAAATAAATACTGCTTGATTTCTTCTTCTGTGTTCATCGGAATGCTCCTCTCTGCTGTGTAGTAATCTTATCTTACCAACATACTACATGGCACGCAAATGCTGTGCAAGCCAATTGACTGATGCAAGCATTCCTGGACGTGAAACCGAGTGACCTGCATTTTTTTCAGGCATCCATTTCAAAAGCTCCGGCTGATCTACGTAATCCTTTTGAATTTCCTCGTAAAATTCTTTCGTAAACTCAAATGGTACCATCGCATCTTGTTCTCCGTGCCAAATGAAAAGTGGACGCTGATGCAGTCTACCTGGATTTTGTGATAGATCCACTTGGTCAAGGGCCGCGAATAGTTGTTCACGTTCTTCTTGTGAAACCGGGATTTCTCTACCCCCATGCTCCGCGTAAGAAATTTGTCCTTTCGCTAAGCGCGTGAAGGCAGGTGAGCCCATCATCACGGAAGCTGCATCGATCCAATCATAATTCGCGAGGCAACCGAATGTTGTGATTCCACCCATTGAAGTTCCACCCATGCCGATTAATGTTTCGTCATCGATCAATTCTTTTTCATATAGTTCACCATGTAAAACATCTGCTTCTTTAATAGACGTCAACACGATGTCCCAAAAGTTTATTGCTAATTGAAATTCATCCAGTGATTCTGAGCGTTCACCATGTAATTTAGCTTCAGGTAATATCACACGAATTCCTTGTTTTGCTAGATTATATGCGTAGTGTAAATTATGTTCTTTCGCGCTAGTAAATCCATGAAAAAATAGTACAACAGGAATGCGTTCTTTCTCTTTCGACTCTTCCACGATATGAAGTACCGGGATCTCTTGCCATTTTTCTGAACGAATAATCATGACGATTCCTCTTTTCCTACAATCATTTACTGTTATGTTAGAATAGCAACATGTAACAGATAAAACAATTGCTTCGCCTTATCACTCATTTTTTTGACTTACTTACACGGTTAACGATAAACTATAAAGACCTAACAATCTGAAAATATCAGCACTAGTAGGAGAGGATTTCTTGAAACCACATTTGATTGTTTTAGATTTAGATGGAACATTATTGACGGATGAAAAAATCATTTCACCCAAAACCGAACAGACACTTCGTCATGCGGTTTCGCAAGGACATCACGTCATGATTGCGACTGGACGACCATACCGCGCTAGTGAAGTTTACTACCGCCAGCTTGAATTGACCACACCAATCGTCAACTTTAACGGCGCTTTCGTTCACCACCCTACTGATCGTTCATGGCAAACGATTCACGAAACGATTGCGTTGCCAGTCGTCAATGAAGTAGTGGATGCCATGCAGAACTTTTCAGTCGAAAATATCATTGCGGAAGTTATGGACGATGTCTATGCCCATTATCATGATGAACGATTTCTAGACATTTTAAACTTCGGCAATCCACTCATCACTGCTGGAGATATTCGGAATTCATTAAAAACCGATCCAACTAGCTTGTTAATTCAAGCCGATCCGCTAACTGTCGATCCGATTCGGCAGCATCTTGAAGACTTACATGCAGAAGTCATCGATCATCGTCGTTGGGGGACTCCATTTAACATCGTGGAAATAGTTCGTCACGGACTTAATAAAGCAGTAGGCATTGATGCGGTTTCAAAATGGATGGACGTACCGAAAGACCGAATCATCGCATTCGGAGACGAAGACAATGACCTCGAAATGATCGATTATGCAGGAGTAGGTGTCGCCATGGGGAATGCAATCGGCCAATTGAAATCTATTGCAGATGAAATAACAGACACAAATAATGAAGACGGCATTTCACGCATACTGGAAGAACGATTAGCTTTACAGAAAAACATCGTCCTATAGGGGGAAAAGAAATGAAGATTTTTGCGGATAGCGCATGTGATTTACCACTAGACTTCTTTAAAGAAAACGAAGTAGAACTATTCCCGTTAAGCGTTCTTCTAGACGGCAAAGAATACGAAGATATCGTCGAGATCAACTCCAAGGAAGTTTTTGATGCGATCCGTCAAGGACAGCAACCAAAGACTTCACAAGCTTCACCAGACAAAATGATGACAACTTGGAAAGAACTTGCAGCATCCGGTGAAGACGGCATCTACATCGCTTTCTCCTCCCAACTATCAGGAACGTACCAAACAGCCGTCATGACGAGTGATCTAGTGAAAGGAGACAACCCTTCCATGAACTTGGCGCTCATCGATACACACTGTGCTTCACTCGGCTATGGTCTACTCGTTAAAGAAGCCGTACGTTTACGCAATGAAGGCATCGGCATGCGAGAAATCGAACAAGAAATCCGCACGATGGCCATGCATATGGAACATCTCTTCACAGTAGATGACCTGGACTACTTGGCAAAAGGCGGACGCGTATCCAAAGCAAGTGCATTTTTCGGCGGATTGCTCAACATTAAACCACTACTTCACGTAGAAGATGGTAAACTTGTCCCCATCGAAAAACACCGTGGACGCAAAAAAGTCCTACGTCGTATGATTGAAATGATGGAAGAACGCGGCGACAACCTTCAACAACAAACTATCGCCATCAGCCACGGCGACGATCTCACTACAGCCAAAGAGTTTCAAAAAATGATCCAAGAAGTCGTCCAACCAAAAGCCATTGAAATCCATCAAATAGGCTCCGTTATCGGCTCACACGCCGGTCCTGGAACCATTGCCCTATTCTTCCTTAACCATGCAAAAAGTGAATAAAAAACAGCCTGCATAAATAGCAGGCTGTCTGAGACTCAAGACTGGTTCCAGTATCAGGAACTTGTCTTGAGCCTTTTTCTTTTGATTTTTTTAAACTAACCACAAATTTCAATGGAATAACGCCAGTTGATCATAAGTGTCAGGTGCCTTATCCTTTACTTCTTTTCACTAACCGCGTCTGCATTCCTACCTTGCTTACCCTTGCGAATAACAAGGAATAAGAATGCCAAAAACAAAACAACTACCATAATCGAAGCAATTAGGTAAGGCGTATTAAATCCCTTATCTTCCTCGATGATGTAAACCTCGGCCATCTCACGATCAAGTACGACATGATACTTATCATCCTTTGTCTTCTTGATCAAATCCTGACCAACCACACCGCGAAGCTTCTTGTTCTCTCCAATCACCGCAGGGTCCAGTTCAAAGCTCTGCACTTCGGACGTATTATTGAGCGCAATAATCCACGTCTCTTCTTCAGAAGAGCGTTCAAATACAACAAATCCATCTTTATTATGCAAAAACTTGAAATCTCCTGTACGAAGCGTTTCTGAATCATTACGCAGAGTGTTTAGATCACCAATCCACTCATGTAATTCCATATCCGTTTTAAAATTAAAGAACGGATGGGATTCCGGTGCTTCTTTACCATTCACGGCAATTTCTGTTGCATAAGGAACCAATGGAACGCCCGGAAGCATGAATTGTGCAACCGTCGCTACTTTCCAACGTGTTGGTGGGAATTGACGAAGCTCCACCATTTTATATGTAAAACGTGGTCCAGTTAAATCATCAAATTGTAGTAATTTACCTGCATCCTCGTTACTAAACTGATCCAATGAAGAAGTTTCTGAATCTACTTGCACGAACGATTCCTGAATGGCTGCACTTCGTTTTTCAGCCGGTATACTGTCAAATGATGCATCGCTCTGTTCATTTGTAATCACGTACAGTCCTTTGTTCGCTTCTTTCACTGCCTCAATCATGTGGTTCAGGAACTTCGTATCCGCATTGTCAAGTAATGTCAAACGAAGCCCATCTAACTCATAATCAGAAACAAATTGTACTGCTGCTTTCGTCAATTCTTGCTGTACAGCAGGATCGCTAACTTCACCTACTAAAGGAAAGTCTGCCATAATTTTTAAATCGTTCGCATGCATTTCTTCGATTAATGCGGTGAACTCTTCCGCTGTACCGAAGTGCGGCTCAATCTCATAATAGTCAAGAACTTCATTTCCATCATAGGAAGCCGTTTTGAAAACCGGTCCGACAGAAATCATCGTAAAGTGCATATCAAGTAAATGTTGCAATCGATTGCTGATTCCAGCAAAGTCCCCACCGTTAAAAATGGCTGGATTTTTTGCATCGGCACCGAAATCATTCGATTCGATCCCATTATTGAAACGGTCGACAAGTAAATCATAGATACTTTCATCGCTAAAAGATCGATCGGTATCTGCAAAAGCGGATGGTGCTATGGATAGGGCAAGCATACAGGTTGCCAGTAGTCCGATTATTCGTTTCACTTTAGTAAATCCTCCTCATACAAACTCTTCTTTCAGTTTATCAAACGGTAGCTAGCCATGCCATTCTTTCTTATGAAAACCATTGCCGCATTCTGTAAATACGGCAATCTTGTGAATGTATGGCTTTGAAGCAAATAAAAAAAGCAGTAGAGGAATCAACCTCCACTGCTTGCGCATCATTATTTCTAGTCGTTTTCAGAAAAGAAGTCCGGATCTCGTTGTTTACGCGCACTGACCAAAACGGAGACAGCAAACAGTGCCATCAGTAACAGGATCACTATCAAAAATATCCAGCCAGCCTGTGTTGCCATTTGCTCATCTCCTTTAAGAGTCAGTAGGTATTATGCGAAAAAGTTGAAGCCTACTGGTAATTTGAATCCTACGAACATCGTTGCAAGTAATGCAATGACGAAGAGAATCCACATAAGACCTGTGTTCTTCCCTTTACTTCCGCGAACAAGAACCATTTCCATAAATCCAATTGTCAGAAGACCAAGGACAAATTTGATACCATATAACATGGAATCGATGCTCATATGCTTAAAGAATAGCGCAGCACCCGTGATGATGATCAACACATAGAACAGACGCAAAATCATATGTGTAATCTTTTTTCCTTTTGTTCCATTTGCCATACTAGCTGCAACTAAAAAAAGTACAATACCTACTACCCATGTGAAAATATGCATATGGGTTGTATCAGTTAAAAATCCCATTTCATTCACCTCATTAATTTGTACAGTCGATTAATATTCTACCATATCTTTCAAACTACGACTATTCTGTAGCTTATTTCATAGCCTCACGTATTATTCGAAACGGTTAACTAGCGTACCGATACCTTCGATGGATACTTTCACTGTATCGCCCTTTTTCAAGTAAGTCGGTGGTGTCATACCTTTACCGACACCCGCTGGCGTACCTGTCAAGATCACATCGCCCGGCTCTAATGTAACATACTTAGAGATTTCAGCGATCAAGTCATCAATTTTGAAAATCATGTTGGAAGTATTCCCATTTTGTCGCACTTCATCATTCACTTTTGTGACGACGGATAAATTTTGTGGATTTGGAATTTCGTCTTTCGTCACTACGTAAGGCCCCATCGGACAAGAGTCATCTAAACTTTTACCTAAGAAGAACTGCTTGTGCTCGGTCTGAATATTGCGCGCTGTAATATCATTACCAATTGTGTAACCAAACACGTAATCATATGCCAGTTGCTTAGGAATGTTTTTGCCTGTCTTGCTAATAACGACAGCCAATTCCCCTTCATAATCTAATGAATCCGTCACTTCACTATGGATCGATAACGTTTGCTCGTCCCCTGCGATTGCAGTTGGAGATTTGGTGAACAGCATCAATTTTTCAGGTGCTTTTGATCCAAGTTCTTCTGCATGGTCAAGGTAGTTCTTACCAACACACAACACGTTTTTCGGTGTGCGTGGAATTGGAGACAACCATTCGATGTCAGTGAACGCATGCTTGAACGGCTCTACGTTTCCTTCAACTTCAGTTTTCTCTACCAATTTACGAACTTCCTCCACAAAATCCATACCGCGGGAAACGCCTTCAATCATCGTTTTCGGGAAATCAGTTTGTTCCAAAGCTTCAGCCATTGCGAGTAGATCCCATACGGCTTCCTCGCGTTTAACTTTTGGTCCGAATAAAGTCTGTCCTTCGTAGCGGAATGACAATAATTTCATTTGAATACCCAACCCTTTCCATGTGAGTTCACATATTCCTATGTTACGACAAAATCTACTTTTTTTCCTCTTTCACGACGAAATTCTTTCCATACGACCACTTCCGCCACACAGCTTCAAGTGGACCCATCCGGAATTTCGTCAACCAAACCTGCGCTACAATGAGCTGAATCGCGAAGATCCCGATTGCCAGCCACGTGCCGGTCACTATATCTACTTTACCATACAGACCTACTCCATATGAATAAAATATCATCGTCGCAATGATTGACTGCATAATATACGTCGTGAACGCCATCCTGCCGACACTAACAAACGGTCTTGTCATCATTTTCAAAAATGGTAGTTGAAACAGCAATAAGAACAATGCCGCGTATCCAAGTGTCAAAATGGGTCCGCCAACGATTGATTGTATAAGTAAGATATTCTCAAACTTCGGACCGTCCCAGCTCGGGATGTTTTTTAAAACGACTCCAACCGGAATACAAATGATCATGGCGAGAAGCAATTTCCCTTTCAACGTATACATACGCTCGATGATCTTGAATTTCGATAACGCTGCACCGAACATGATCAAAGGCAATATGATAAAGACTGCTGTAATTGAGCCGATGATTTCAAATGTAAAGAATTCATTCAAACGGAAAGCGAAAATCTCTTTGAACGTTCCGTTTCCATAAGATGAAATCGCAAGTTCAATCTGTCGTGTATCGACGAATCCATCCAATACATTCGAAGTGGTCTGACTGCGAGTTAGCGCCAATATACCGTACAACAATAACGTTGGCACAAAATAAATGACTAGTGAAAGGGCCAGCAACCACTTCTTTGGAATCCGGATCACCGCAATCATAATGAATCCCATCAACGCGTAAGTGAACAAAATATCACCTGACCAGATCAGCACCGCATGCAACACGCCAAAAATCAGTAGAATTCCCATACGTCTTGCCATGAATGACCCAAACTGCGTATCATTCCTCAATGATTTTTCATACTGCATATTCAACCCATAGCCGAATAACATGGCGAATAACGGATAGAAACTGGCTTCAATAAATACATCGATAAAATGAAACATCGCCTGTTCATGCGAAATGGTGTACCACGAATACGGATCCATATACGCATACGGCGAATGGAAATGAAGCATATTCGCAATCAAAATACCGAGTAATGCAATACCTCTTAAAAAATCGAGTGCTTCCACTCGTTCTGTTAGAGGTGTAGGAGTCAACTTCAAACGAATTCCTCCTGTAAACTAATGATTTTTGCTCCGCTGAATAAGTAAAGCAACATTTCTTTAATTTCGATCGAAAGAATGGATTCCAATACATTCTTATACAAATTTAACTGAGTGCCATAACGGACTTGCATTTCATTAGCAATCGCCGAATCGGAACGAAACGCACGGATATCGTCTGTTTTATAATCAACGAGCACCCACTCGCCGTCTTCATGAAATAGACAATCCGCAATACCTTGAAGCAACTGGAATTCACCTTCAACAGCAGGTAGCGCGTAAGTAAACGGCATTTCACGTAACACTTGATCGGCTTGCTTCATCCGTTTGCCAAGTGTCGTCTGGAAAAAAGCCACAATCGCTTGAATATCAATCGCCATCGCCTCTTCTTTCGTCAACAGTTCACGTGCTTCGAGCTGCTCCACAAATTGCATAGCACTTGCTAGATCCAGTTCTTCTTTCAAATCGAGATGTTGCATAACGGTATGCATTGCGGTTCCAATTTCTGCTTTCGTCAATGAACGCTTCTGCAAAAATGATGGACGAGCATGAAGATTTGAGATGCGTTTCGTGACGTCTCGTTCCATTTCCTCAAACGGATCCGCGTCGCCTCGTTCGAACTCAAGCAACGCAATCCGCTTCAACTCACTGACGGATTGTTTGGAAGACAATTCAACTGCAAATTCAAACGGATACTGCGCATCAAAACGACTTCGCACTTCTTCCACCAACACTGGATTCACCGTTGCCGTTTCCTGATCGACAGGTATCCAATCCTCAATCTCGACTTCATTCGTCCGATGAAAAGCAGAAAACGGCAAGGCATTTACTTCCCATGATGACGGATCATCCACCAGTTCCCCACCTGTCGTCTTACCGAACTTACCGAAATCCATATGACGCGCAACGGCTGGTCCTATCCAGTCGAGGTAACCGGTTGCCCGTGAACGTGTGTATTCCGGCAAAGGATCCTCTTCATTCAATAACTGTGCTTCTTGCCACTTGTTCATCGTCTTTTCGATGTCTTTAACTGAAGCAATCAATTCCAAATGCTCTTTAGCACGCGTCATGGCTACGTAGAGCACGCGCATTTCCTCCGCTCGCATCTCTAGCTCCTTTTTCTCTTTGATCGCCAGAAACGGTAGTGACGTGAACATAATACGCTTATCCGGGTCGATCGCTTTGACAGCGAGTCCAAAATGCTGATCAAATAAATACGGATTATGGAAATCCATTTTATTAAACGGACGACCCATTCCCGCTAAAAATACATACGGGAATTCCAAACCTTTTGATGAATGAATGGTCATGATACGCACGACGTTTTCCTTTTCGCTCATGAACCGCGCTTCTCCGAGATCATCTCCGCGTTTACGCATGCGGTCGATAAACCGAAGGAAACGGAACAACCCACGGAACGACGTCTTTTCATAGGCCATCGCCCGGTCATGTAACGCACGTAGATTGGCTTGGCGCTGTTTACCATTCGGCAAAATTCCGACCATTTCGTAATAATGCGTATCTTGATAAACTTGCCAGATCAATTCCGATAACGAACCGTGCCTAGCCATATTCCGCCAGTCTTCAAGTAATAGGAAAAAGCGTTGCAGTTTTTGCTGTGTAGCAGTATTCACTCCTGCCCCACCGGTCTGCATGAACAATTGTAGCGCTTCATAAAACGTCGCATTACGATTGACGAGACGAATTTGCGCTAATTCGTTTTCAGTTACGCCAACGAACGGAGCACGCAACACCGAAACAAGCGGAATGTCTTGGTATGGATTATCGATCACGCGCAATGTATTGAGCATAATCATCACTTCAATGGCATCAAAATAGCCCGAAGATAAAGACACATAGACAGGAATTCCAGCGGCTTTTAGTTCATCCGCAATTTCACTCGACCAGGTCATCGAACGCATGAGAATAACAATATCACTATATTCAAGCGGACGTTGCTTACCGCTAAATGCATCCGCGACTTGTGCTTGCTCATCTTTCCACGCTTTAATCTTCTGTGCAATATACCGTGCTTCTACTTGGGATTTCTTCAGCTCTTGCTGGGCTTCTTGTTCTTCAGACATTTCCTCTTCTTCATTCTCATACAAAATCGTCAAGCCTGCCGATACATCCTTATCGGGATAATGTGCACCGTACTTCAACGCGGCCGCCTCATCATATTCAATTTCCCCAACTCGCGTCCCCATGATCTGTCTGAAAATATAGTTCGTGGCATCGAGCACTTCTTTACGGCTTCGGAAGTTGGCATTCAAGTCAATTTTCAATCCTTGATCCTCTACATCAGACGTAAAACGATCATACTTTCCTAAAAACAAACCCGGTTCTGCCAAACGAAATCGGTAAATGGATTGTTTGACGTCCCCTACCATAAATAAATTGCCATCTGCTTCTCCGCCACGCTTCACTAACTGCAATATAGCTTCCTGCAAGAAATTCGTATCCTGATACTCATCCACCAATACTTCTGCAAATCGATTTTGGTAATCGATTGCAATATCAGAAGGCACTCGTTCTCCGTCTACTTCTTCGGATAAGATCTGTAATGCATAATGCTCAAGATCCGAGAAATCCACTAAGCCGCGTTCTTCTTTCGATGCTTGATAACGCGTCGAAAAATCCTCTACCAATCCAACGAGTGTATGCATAAGGGGAGCCATCAAACGGATTTCTTCTAGCAATCTTGCAGGTGTTCGAGTAAAGTACGTATCTTTCAATGCATTGATGATTTTCTTCACTTGATCACGCATCGCCTTAGCACGCGCGGCCAAGTCTTCATCACATGTATCTTTACGGATCGTACCTGCTTTCACCCATTTCAACGTCTGGAAATACGCATAGGCATCTTCCCACTTGCCGTGAAGCATATACTCAAGCGCACCGTCAATCCATGCTTCATCTGCTTTAGCGGTTTCAAGCAATGGCAACGGTCCATCATGCATTTCCGCTACTCGCTGTAAATCACGCGTGACCGTTTTAGCTTCTTCAAGCGTATGCTGGATCGATATTTTCAGCGAATCGATAAATGACAAGTCGTCAATCGTCGCATGATCCCCAATTTCATATTGCTGCGGAATGAGTTCTAGCCATTGCGATGGATTGGGATGTACACGGGAATAATCATAGAGTTTATCAATCAACGTCTCGATCGCCTGATCATTACGGTCTGCGGTGAAACTATCACTCAGACGATAAATCGCTTCTGGATCGGGCTGACTGTAGGCATCTTCCAACACTAGTGCGATCGTATCATCACGTAAAATCGCTGCCTCTGTTGCATCGGCAATACGGAATCCAGGATCGATATCCAGCACATATGAATACTGTCGAACTACTTGCAGACAAAATGAGTGCAACGATGAAATCTGTGCTTTATTCAGCAAGTTTAACTGTCTGCGCAAATGGACCGAAGAAGGATCTTGGACGATGGCTTCTTCAAGTGCACTCGCCATACGATGACGCATTTCGGCAGCCGCCGCATTGGTGAACGTCACAACGAGTAGCTGATCGACGTCTATCGGGTGTTCCGTGTTCAATACTTTTTCAATCATCCGCGTGATGAGGACTTTCGTTTTCCCTGAACCTGCCGCAGCAGAAACGAGAATATCTTTACCGGACGCGTGGATTGCTTTCCATTGATCGTCCGTGAATGTCTCATGTGGCGGTTTATTTGGAATTCGCATCTGGATCAATCTCCTTCCTCATCTTTTCTAATGATTCTTCTGGTTTATAGGCCGAATAGTTCCGTGTAGGTTGTGTCGGATCTGTACTATCAAACTGACAAATCGACTGATACGAACAAAACGTGCACGGCATATGTTCTTTCAAGCGGTATGGATAGACACGTGTATCACCTGATAGCATGCCGTCTCCCGCTTGCTGATGTTTTTTTCGGACAAATGAACGCAATATATTGATATCTTCAGGTGGTACGACTTTTGAATTCGAATAAAACGAACCGTCTTTCTTTAATCGTGCTGGAATAATTAACGATTCACTTTCGATCTGGTCATCCATCGCCAAAGCAACGTCCGCATCTTCTACTATATAGCCTTGCATTTTATAGGATTTCAATAACTCTTTTTCCACAGCATCTTCGTTTAACTCTTTTGTCAAACGCAACATCGGATTGTGAACATACATATACAGTACACCCGCGGGATTCGCGTAGACACCGAGCCAATCTTCCGCATGCTCAAGTGCCACATCGAGATAAGTCAGCATTTGCAGCGATAAGCCATAATACACTTCGGTCAAATCAAGTGCACGGGCTGACGATTTGTAATCGACTACTCGCAAATAGGTCTGATCGTCTTTTTTCATCGTATCGATTCGGTCAATTCGTCCTCTAATATGCATCTGTTGGCCATTTTTCAAATGGATTTCAAGTGGTGCGATATCCTCATCTGGACCGAAACCTGCTTCGATCGCAATCGGCGTGAAGCTGGAATTGCGTGCTTGCGACTGTAATGCACGGATCGTCCGTTGAATGATGTGCATCAATTTTCGTTGAATATATGCATAGCGTTGACTTGACAATAAAATTCTATGGAAGAACTTCGGCGCCAGTGCATCAATCGCGTCACGACCTAACTGCCAGCACTGTTCTTTCGTCAACGCAGCCCAGGACAAGCCTTGACGCATGACTTCGTCAGATACCCATTTCAATGCCGCATGGAATAAATCCCCGATATCGGGCGCTTCAAGCTGGAATTCAAAACGCTCTTGTAAATTCAGACCATATGTTGTGAAATGTTGGAACGGACAACTGTAGTATGATTCTATCCTGGATACACTCGTCGTAAAGGACGAACCGTATAAACCTGTCGTCAATTCCGAATCGAGCAACTCGGTCTTTTGTCGCTTCAACGCGGGTTGTACGATGGACTCTATAACTGAAGACCAAAGTGGATCTTCTTTATAATAGGCTAGTACCGCTTGCCATTCAGGTGCGATTTCTTCCTGTGTTGAAGCTTGTCGCATTATACGAATCGCATAAGACAACGCCACTTCAGGATGTTCGATATAGGCAAGCTGATCTTCTACTACAGACAATTCTGTAGGTTCCATGACAGCAATCTCCGTAGGTATATTCGGTACTATCTGCTGTAATCTAGGAATGTAAAGAGAGGGAATTAACGCTTTCCCTTCTTCATCCGCAATGGGATAGCTGACAGTCAAACGCGCACTTGCTCCGGTAAACGCCCGGTACGCCATATATGATTCGCGCATGAGCTGAAGCTTCGTCGTAGGTGCGAGCGTCATGCCGATCTCACTAAATAACTCTCGGTCACTGTCTGAAAGTAATCCTTCATGATCATTGCGCAAAGGCAACACCCCTTCATTCGCACCGAGTACAAACACCGCTTCGACATCCATTGAATTGAATAACTCCATAGTCGTCACAGTTACTTGATCGAGCGAAGGCGGAATCAATTTGAATTCCAGCGTATCGAATCCTTCATCCAATATTTTAATGGCTTCTGCAATCGGCAGTTCTTTCTCGCCAAACATTAGCACAAACTGATCCAACACATTAATCCAACTCGTCCACGCTTGTTCATGTTCCGCCGCTGCTTGCAAACGATTTATAGTATGTTCCGTTTGCTGCAACTCTATAATTTTATCGTAGATGCGAAGAGATTCTATTGTGTAAAACAACGCTTCCGCCACGTCTTGACCGGTACGAGCAGACTGTAACTTCTGTTGTAATTGTTCAATTGGCTCGCGAATCATATCGCGAGTCTCCGCAAACTCCGCCTGTGTCGCAAGTTCTTCATCTGTCTGTACGGTACGGACTTTTTCTAGACCTCTATAGCGACTCACCTTCCAACGCTCTTCATCTTGCCAGCGGGATTTGCCATGGATTCCTTTAGCCAGTACGAAATTCTCTAAGCGGTCTGCCCGCTCTCTCCATACTTGTTTGCTTTCATTGACAGGGAAAAACAAATCCGTCTTCACTGCCCTGAACACTGCTTCATACGACCAATCTGTACGCACCGCTTCAAGCAATGACCGTGCACATTCAATCAACGGATGATGCAGCATCGGTTTCTTCTGGCTAATGAACACTGGAATATCATATTGCGTAAAGATGTTCTGGATCAATTCGTTATAGACATCCGGTTGACGATTTAATACCGTCATGCCGCGGTACCGCTTGCCTTCACGCATCAGCTTGCGAATCGAACGTGCCACGGCATGCACTTCCGCACGGCGATTTGACGCCTCGATTATCTGGATCGCACCTTCCGATTCAAACGTTTCAGGCGGATAGTGATCAAACTGCTGTTCCAAATGCGCCAATTCTTGATTTGAAAAACGCTGCAACTCCGTCAAATGAATGCGTTCTTCACGATCAACAGACTCACTATATGCCAGTTGCTGAAGCGTTTCGTATTGTTGCTGTGCAGTATGGAATAATTCATGCTCGCTGTTATGCACTTTTTCTTCCATCGGCAACACGACTGTAACGCGTTTCGTATATTTCATTAATTGCGTAATAATCGAATATTCCTGTGTCGTGAAATCGCCAAAGCCGTCTATATAAATCGACGCGTCCTGTAGCCACTCCGAATGTGCTATCTGATCAGCTAGCGCATTTAGTTGCCCTTCACTGTCCATATACGTCGTTCCAAGACGTTCTTCTATTTTCTCAAGCAATAATTGCAAATCATGCGCTTTATCTTGCAAAATTCGAGGCGCTTGCTTATCGGCAAGTGAGATCGTCAATTCGGAAAATGCTTGCTGATCGATACAATACTTACTGAATTCCTTCATGACGTCACTAATTTGCTCAGCGAATCCGTGCTTCGAAGCCGCTTGTTTAAATAGCTTGAACGAGTCTTTATTATCTTCTAGCACACTGCGTACGAGCATACGATACCCGAAGCTATCTACTTCTTCGCGCGTGATGCCCCCAACTTCTTGCAGCACCCGCCATGCAAGTCGTTTGAATGTCAATACTTGGGCACGGATCATGCCGGTCAATCCAGATTTGACGGACAGGCTATATTCCATCGAGTACGATAATTGATCGGGGACAATGACGACAATAGGCGCCCCCATCGGCCGTTCTTTCAATTCTTGCGCAATCTCGCGTTCAATAAAAGTGGTCTTTCCTGTTCCGGAGCGACCTGTAATAAAGCGCAGTGACATAACTCTCTCCCCTTTCATTGGAAGTAGGATTTATATAAGGTACGTTACGTTGTAGGATCGTTTTTAATATAGTGCCTACTGAATTACGGCTCTGGTAGGAGTGCGTAATAAACAGCGTTGAGTCGCCATTCTTGCACGTACTTTTTACTGTTAGCGTTTGGGCATAAGATTGTGGACTTGCTGACAATGTAAGTGGATTGCTCATTGGCTCCACTCCGGCGCTGGTGGATGGCTTTCGTTAGATAGTGTGTAGGACAGTTCATACACTTCACTCGCAAGAAACAAGTGATAGCTATCACCATGTCACTGTTTTTCTTTTTGCTAGAACCACAAACTAATTCATTTCCCCACAGTAGCGCAAGCACAACTGCGGGGTAGGCCGTGGCCATGAGACAACTGGCAGCACCATCGCCAGCTGGCTCATGGCTGGAGGCAATCCCCCACGTGCCTGCGCGGGTCGAGAAAGTGAACACTTGCTAACTTCAGTCTCCAAAAATAAGTCGAGCGACGTACCCAACAAAAGTGAGCAAGAAATGCATGATAGCTATCACAATGTCACTGTTTTTCTCTTTGTTAGAACCACAAACTAATTCATCCCCCCACAGTAGCGCAGGCACAACTGCGGGGTAGGCCGTGGCCATGAGACAACTGGCAGCCCCATCGCCAGCTGGCTCATGGCTGGAGGCAATCCCCCACGTGCCTGCGCGGGTCAAGAAAGCATACACTCACTAATTTTAGTATCAAACAACCAGTCGAGCGACGTTCCCAACAAAAAGTGAGCAAGAAATACATGTATCACAATGTCACTGTTTTTCTTTTTGCTAGAACCACAAACTAATTCATTTCCCAAAAGTAGCACAGGCACAACTGCGGGGTAGGCCGTGGCCATGAGACAACTGGCAGCCCTACCGCCAGCTGGCTCATGGCTGGAGGCAATCCCCCACGTGCCTGCGCGGGTCAAGAAAGCATACATTCACTAATTTTAGTATCCAACAACCAGTCGAGCGACGTACCCAACAAAAGTGAGCAAAAAATGCATGATAGCTATCACAATGCCGCTGGTTTTCCTTTTGCTAGAAACACAAACTAATTCATTTCCCCAAAGTAGCACAGGCACAACTGCGGGGTAGGCCGTGGCCATGAGACAACTGGCAGCCCCATCGCCAGCTGGCTCATGGCTGTAGGCAATCCCCCACGTGCCTGCGCGGGTCCAGAAAGCATACACACACTAATTTTAGTACCATATAATCAGTCAAGCCACGACCCAACACATTTTTATCTACCATTAAAAATTTTGAAAGCAAGTTTTATTCACGTAATAACGATCAGAACCACAAACTAGTTGATCGTAAGTGGAAGGTGACGACTCCCGGAGGATCAGCGTGCGCCTTGAGACCCTGGACTGAACGAAGTGAGGGAAGCGGCTCAAGCCACGCCCTCGGGAAAGCGGCCACCTGGAACGTCGATCAACGGTGCCACCCACTCTCCCTCTTCTTTAACTCCGAGCAAAAAAATCCCTATCGCTCTTTCTTCCATTGTACCGAAAGAAAAGAGAGACAGGAACCGTTAACCTTTACTCTTTTTTGTGATCACCCTGCACACTAGAAAAACTCCTAAAGTCTTCCTCCACCTTCCGCGTCAACCTACGCTCAAACCACTTCCCTACCAACCACAGCAAGAAAATAACCACAAACATAATCAACGTCCGGATCGGCTGCGTGACAAGCGCCCGCACATCATACCCAATAAACGTAATCATCATAATCATCACTAGCTTTCCAAGCATCAGCACAAATAAATAATTCCTCTTGTTCATATTCGACAAACCCGCCACAAGATTCACCAAAGCAGAAGGCGTAAACGGAAAACAAATCAAGATAAACAACGGACCAAAGCCATTACGCTCGACCCACTGAATGAGCTGTTGCACTTTTTTAGGGCGGGTCAAGAACGAGAAGAACGTATTGCCGCCAAATCTACGGACGAGCAAAAACACAACATACGAACCCGCTACCGTTCCAGCCCAGGAAAGGACAAAGCCTAACCAAAAACCAAATGCAATGGCATTGGCGATAACAAATACGAAAAGTGGCAGAAATGGTAAGAATGCTTCCAAAAACGTCGGGATTAATCCCATGAAAAATCCTAGTGCCTCATACTGGTCTGCCAAATCCTCCACTTTATCAATTGATAGCCATTCATTCATCGCCAACACCCTCACTGATTTTCATAATTTTTCGTCATATTGCTGTAGAATTTGTTGAGTTATAGTATACTAGCTCCTAGATTGGTAAAAGAAAGATGGGCTGCCTAGTGAATACAACCTTTTCTCATGGCCTGAAAGCAGGATCGAGCATTGCCATCGGCTATTTTCCCGTTGCGCTGACATTCGGACTGCTCGCCAAAACGACCGGCCTCTCTATTATTGAAGCAACCGCAATGAGTTTATTCGTCTATGCAGGAGCAGCTCAATATATGGCACTCAGCTTACTCGCGACCGGCGTTGCGCCGTGGCTCATCGTGACGAATACATTCATCGTCAATATTAGGCACTTTCTCATGACGGCTGCTCTAAGTGAAAAAGTGGAAGCCGCACCAAAATGGAAGAAAGCTGTCTATGCATTTGGAATCACTGATGAAACATTTTCCGTTCTTGCCACGCAAAAGAATCGACAAGTCACGACCGCTTTTGCGTTTGGCGTTGCCTTGATTGCCTATAGTAGTTGGGTGATCTTTACAGCAGTAGGACACGTCATTGGAGCGAACTTACCGCAATTTCTACAAAAAGCAATGTCAGTTGCACTGTATGCGATGTTCATTGGCTTGCTCGTCCCTTCTATGAAAGGCAATCGCAAAGTAGTGTTGCTCGCAGTGATTGCAGCAGCCATTCATTGCACACTGTATTACACACATTTACTATCTACCGGATGGTCGATCTTGGTCGCGACGCTTGCCTCCGCAATAGTTGTTGAGATTCTTTATGTAAAGAATAATAAGAACGTTGATCGCTTTACTGAACAAAAGGAGGTAAACTGATGGGATCTACGTATTGGTGGATGTTGCTTGGCATGGCCGTCGCCACATATGTGCCTCGAATGATTCCATTGACCATTCTCGACGGCAAGGAATTACCGCCAATCGTTAGCGGCGTGTTGCGCAATATTCCATATGCAGTGCTCGGTGCACTGATTTTCCCGGCTATTTTACATATCCAAGATGATATTCTTTTCGGCATAATAGGCGCGATCACAGCGTTTACACTAGCCTTCTTCGGCCTCGACGTGATGTTTGTCGTGATTGGTACCATTGCAGCACTCGCAGTGTACAGTCTATTTTGACTCTTACTCTCACTATTCCCCACAGCGAAGACAATTAAAACAGCGACTAGCTAGTATTCGAAATAAAAAAAGCGGTTTTCAAAGCATATATGCTCTTTGAAAACCGCTTTTTCACTCCTCGGCTTGATTCAGTCGCGCATTCTTCACCATGCGCGACGCAAACCAAAAACCTACTGTCAAAGACACTGCATCCGCTACATACAACAACCAGTTATGCGTATACCCTGCATAGACCGACGCTGCGATGAGCGACAATGTCAATATTAATCCAACGACGTGATGAAATGTCACGCGCGTAAAAAATACCACTAAAATCCCTGGCAACAACATCGCAAACAGTAACTTCGTTTCGAAATCATGCATATTGTTCTCCCCTTTTAACGCACAACCACAATACCTAGACGGAAGTGGTCATGACGGAACAGCACTTGTTGCTTTAGACGTACTTCTTGATCACGGCCGATTACTTGCAAACGACAGTGTGCAGCATTGACTTGGATGGCATCATATAATTCATCTTCATTATGAATCGAAATGCCGTTTACCGACTTGATCAAATCACCTGGGACTATGCCCATTTTCTCTGCTGGCGAATCGTTAAGAACCGCTACTACATAGACACCTTCTGATTGAGGCACTAACAATACTTGCTTATTGCGTTCTGATAGTGAAATCATAGCACTCAACAAGATACGGCATAAGACCCCTGCAAGCAATGCTGCCCAACCAAGCACAGGCATCCAAATTGCACCGATACCTACAACCACGACAGCTACACCGAGCCAAGCGATCGCTTTGCCCATTTTAGGAAGTAGCACGTCCGGGAACGTAGAACGAACCCATTGCGAGAATCCGATCACTACAGGTACTGGAATGAATGAAAATTGCTCTGAGCCTAGTGTGAATTGCGGCCAGTACGGAGCAAATTCCGCTACCATATGTCCGGGTACTATAAATACCACTGGCACGAGCCAAAGTAATTTCGACTGATAAATTGCACCACGCATGCCGCGCTGTGTCGGAACGAATGATGGAGACGTATGACGCGCCGCATGACGACGAACTAATAAGCCTTCTGAAATTAACAATAATCCTGCAATAATCGGTACCGTAATAGCTAATGTACCGAAGAAGTCCAAGTCTTCTTGAACAAACCATGTGCCGATTGAAAAGTCTCCCGCAAAACGATCCAATGCCCATAGCGCAAAGAACGCGATAGTAACATAATAAATCGGTGAGGCTAGTTTATAGGAGAATGATACAATAACGAGCAACATGATAATGGATAAAAGAATGATCCAGTTAAAATCGACGATCAACCCAACACCGGCAATCAGAATCGATAACACAAGACCGTGCAACCAACCTACTGAAAGAATGTGTTTCATTTCAGTAGAACCTTTGTTGATGCCCACATTGAAATCTGTTCGCTCGCGACTTACGCGTTTACTGCCAAGCATATAGGCAGCCACTAAAGCGATTAGCCAGACTGGATTCAGAAAAAAGTAAAGTAATGCATCTTTTAAATTAAGTAATAGTTCGCTAGACATCTTCTGTCACCTTTCTCGCTTGTCTTTATAGCTCTTTTCTTCATTGTACAAAAAAAGAAGGAAAATAGCGAGAGAGTTCTTAAGGAAGTTCCAATTTAAGCTAAATTGCATAAAAAAAAAGAGGCTGTCCGCAAGTCTTGTTTCCAAGACCTTGTCGAACCGCCTCTGCTATTATTTCCCCAATTCATTGACGAGGAAATCGACCGCCATACGTAACTGTTTGTCGTTCTTTGGCTCCGCTCGATATTCTTCTGCAGCCGTTTTTAATGCCATGAAGAATTCTCTGTCCATATCATAGCCTTCTTTAATTTCATACTCCGCACGAAATGCATGTACTGCTTCTGCCGTTTCACGATCGAAATAGCCATCTGTTCTACCTGGACGATGATCAAATGCTTTGAGCATGCGTTGCGCATATGCAACTTGGTCATTGAAATGCCCTTCTTTCATCGTATCCGTCACCATTTGTAAGTGCTCAGTGAATAATGTATTCTGTTTTACTTCAATATCCGCTGTGACTCCTTTGCCATGAATCCACTTCTCTTTAGGCGTCAACCATTTACTCGTCGATAGCTTCAATTCTCCGCCATTGGATAATTCCATCGTTTCTTGTACAGTTCCTTTTCCGAAACTGGTTGTGCCGATGATCTCACCGCGTTTCAGATCTTTGATCGCTGCACTCAACACTTCACTCGCCGACGCACTACCAACATCTTGTACGATGACAATCGGAATTTGTTTCAAACGTTCATTGAATGAAAGCTTGTCGTCTTTCTCCGTTGAAACAGGCGTTAAATTCCCTTGTGCATCTTGCATCACGACAAACGTTCGATCTTCTTCCAATAGACTACTGGAAATTTCGGATACAGCCTTCAAATAGCCGCCCGGATTACCGCGCACATCGATGATGATCGCTTGGGCACCTTTTTTGATGACGTCAGACGTAGCCTTTTGCCACTCTTTTGCTGTCTCTTCACCAAACATGCTTAGCGCTATGTACCCGAGCTTAGCATCCCGTTCTTTAATTAACTGATGCGAAACAGACTGCACAGGCATATGATCGCGTGTGATCGTGAATTCCATATGCTTATCCGCTTCAGGTCGGAAAATAGTCAACTTCACTTCCGTCCCTTTTTCGCCTCGTATCATATTGACTACATCACGTAGTGTTTCATTGGCCAACCGTTCACCGTTGACACGCACAATTTCATCATAAGGCTGTAATCCCGCTTTTTCCGCCGGGCCTCCTTTTACTGGAGCTACAACAACATACTTACCGTTCGTCCGTGTCATTTCCGCACCAATCCCGACACGTGATCCCGCGAGTGATTCCCGGTGAGACTCCGCTTCCTGTTCGGTCAAGTACGTCGAATACGGGTCGCCGATCGTATCGGTCATCCCACGCAATGCCCCTTCAATCAGCTCGTCCTTCTTGACTGGATACACTGCTCTCTCCTGAATCTTTTCGAACACTTCATCCACTACAGGCAACTTACTGATCGACTCATTCTTTGCAGCTTCTTGCTTTCCACAGCCATTTAGCCATATGGCGCCGATCAGTAATAACACCCCCGCCAAAAAAAGCCTGCTCTTACGCATTCATAACCTCCTCCTCTCTTCACTATATGAAGAAAGACAAGAAGTTACGACACGAGAACAGACTCTTTTTTCAGTCCATGAAGTCGACTAATTCATTCAACGTTTTTTCATCTAATGGCCCCACGACTTTTTGTGCAATGCGCCCTTGTGTATCAATCATAAACGTTGTAGGCATCGAGATCACACCATATTTATGTGTGACTTCCGCTGTTTTATCTAATGGAATCGGGAAGCTTAATTCATAAGAATCTACAAACGTTTCTACTTCATCTATACCCAGTCTTTCGGATTCCGTGACGTTGACTGCGATGAGTTCTACTTGGTCTTCATCCGTAAGTTTCGAATAAAAGCTTTCCATATGCGGCATTTCTGCTTTACACGGAGGACACCATGTCGCCCAGAAGTTCAAAATCACTTTTTTCCCTTTTAACTCGGAAAGCGTCACCGTTTCGCCTGCAAGAGTTTCCAGTGTAAAGTCCGGGGCAGGTGAATATTGCTCTAAACCTTCTTCTTCCCCTTGCACTGCATCTTCCGGATTCACTTGTGTAATCGGAGTTTCTACCGCTTTTTTCTGTCCGACTGTATTTTCTACCATGATGAAGATTAACGTACCGATGATACATGCCGTGATGATATATCCAAGCGTTTTCCTACTCACTCTACCTCTTCCTTTCCACTAATTGGTTGTGCCGTAGCTCTATCTATTCCAAACAGTAACAAACCGATGAAAATGGTCGTGATGAATGCTGTGTTCAGTAGATTTCCTTGGATGGCTGACACGAAAAAATGAACCGCTATCAAGACACCCGCAAGATCGCTCACTGTATTGACTTTCTTTTGTTCACACCACCATGACAATACAAAGACGGCGATAAATAATAGAACCGTTGCACTTTTCACTACCAGACTGCCTTCATTAAGAAATGTCATAGCGATTTGGTAGACAGCCTGCCAACAAATCAATGCAAGCAATACCGACCATTTATCGATACGCTCCCACTTCTCTTTATATACTCGACGGAGCATCCATACACCGGCTACGACTAGCCCGAGTATCCAGCCGAACGTCCCTCCGTGAAAATAAAGGATAGAGAGCGGATTTTTCATGACCATAGAAAAGTCCGTTAAAATCACTGACAATTTCCAAATGATTACGACATGGAAAAATAAATCACCGATTCGTTCGCTATGTACTTTACCAACGTATAATCGAATGAAAAGATAGGTCACTATGAAACCCGCAATGAACGCAATCCAAGAAGACGGCATTGTAATCGACCCGATTGGATAATACTGCGTAACCGGCATCGTCACTCCCCCTATTCTTTCTATAAACATATGAAAACCTACCTATTCAGGCAGGTTTTCAGTTTATGCTATATTAAAAAGAAACGTAATGCAAAGGATTGACTGCACTTGGACCTGTCGCGGAGAAGTTTCCTACATGCACTTCAAAATGCAAATGCGGACCTGTAGAGTTTCCTGTCGAACCGACCGCTCCAATGAGTTGACCTTTATCGACAGATTGTCCTGAGCTTGTACCAATAGTTGATAGGTGAGCATAGACCGTCGTCAAAATCTGACCTTTCATGGAGTGCGTGATCATGACCACGTTACCCAATCCGTCCATACTGCCCGCGTACGATACGACACCATCTCCTGCTGCTACAACTGGAGTTCCTGTTGGTGCGCTAATGTCCATTCCACGGTGTTGTTTTTTCACTTTCGATATCGGGTGAATCCGCCAGCCAAATCCTGAACTGAACCTACCCGTTGTCGGTTTTGTCCAAGAGCCGCTTGAGACAGGCGGAGCGGCAATGGAACTTGGCGAACCACTGTTTGCCGCAGCTGCTGCTGCTGCCAATCTTTCTTGCTGCAACTTTTGCTTTCTCGCTTGTTCTTTGCGAGCGACTTCTGCCAAACGATTTTGTTCTGCGATAATTTTCTTTTCCAATTCAGAACTGAATGCTACCGTTTCGCTATATTCTTCTTCTAACGCGCCTTTTTCACTTGAAAGTTTTTCCTGACTCTTTTCAAGCTTATTTACCACTTCTCTTTTTTCGAGCTTTTTATTATACAATTCGTCTTTCATTGCTTGAATTTTTTGCTTGCGCTCTTTTTGTTCAGCTAATTTCTGCTCTACCAGTTTCTTTTCTTCTTCTAGCAACGCGATATCTTCTTCTTGTTGTTGAATGATTTTTCGATCTGCATCCATCAATGTAGATACTGCCGAGAAGCGGTCAATGAAATCCGCGAAGCTGTTAGCACCAAGAAGCACGTCCAAATAACTTACTTTATTCCCCTTGACTTGCATCACGCGAACACGCTCACGTAAAACTTCGTCTCGTTGTTTGATCCGAATCTCTAATTCTTTAATAGAAGACTGAAGTTCATCAATTTCAATTTGAGTCTGATTCATTTCTGCAATGATCCGATCCATATTTTGATTGGTTTCTTCAATTTTGTCATTCAGTTTTTTAATTTGGGAGACCAGTACATCGACTTCCGACTGCTTCTCCTGTATTTGAATTTCTTTTTTCTGGATAGTAGAATCTAAATTTTTCTTTTTGATTTCTGCTGCATTTTTTTCATTCTGCAAATCTTTCAGAGAGTCTGCGAATACATCTGCACTGCCAACCGTCGTGGTAAGCAAACAAATCGCAAGGACACTTGAAACGATTTTATGTCTTTTTATCAAATCCTAGTTCTCTCCTTAGTCAAACTTACGATTTCAAGAATTTCCTGACTGACATGAAACTACCCCATACGCCAATAAAGACGGCGACGAATAGTAGTAAAAAGTTCAATTGTAATAGGAATGGGTTAGGGTCAAGCAAATGGAATAATTGATTTTGCAAACGACCTTCCCAAAAACTATACAACTTCGAATAAAATGTCGTCATTAAAGCCATCGGAAGGATCGCACCGAAAATGCCAAGCCACACGCCTTCGAGCATGAAAGGAATCCGTACGAAACTATCTGTTGCACCAACCAGTTTCATAATATCGATTTCTGTACGTCTCGCCACAATGGTGAGTCGGATCGTATTCGATATGAGGAACATAGCAGTAAACAGCAATGCCAATATTAAGCCCAGTCCGATGTTTCGTCCTATTTTTAAGACATGGAAAAGTTTTTCTACCTTTCCTTCACCGTATTCCACGTCAAAAGTATGCGGGTACGTGGCAATTTCATTTGCGATGGATGCTGTGTTTTTGGGATTATCCGCTTTAACATATAATGCATCACCGAGGGGATTGTCCTGTTTATAGAGCGCCAACTCATCACCAAATGACTGAATCATTTGCTCCAATTCCTGTTTTCGCGAGGAATACTTGACTTCGGCAACACCTGGGGTTTCTTTGACTTCCTTCAATAGTTCTTGGACTTCATCTTTACTAGCACCTGGTTCCGCGACTACTTTGATTTCTACATCATTTTCGATGTTATCAGCCAGTTGATTCAAGTTCATCATGATGACGATGAATACGCCGATTAATAGTAAAGTCACGGTCACTGCGCTAACTGATGCAAAAGTCATCCAACCATTTCGACTTAAGCTTTTGAAACTTTCCCGAATATGACGTCGTACTGTTCTAGATTTCATTGGAGTATTCTCCTTCGTTCTCATCTCGTGTGATGAGTCCGCCTTCGATCTGTATCACGCGATGTGGTTGATTATCCACAATATCTTTATTATGTGTTGCCATAATGATCGTTGTGCCTTGTGCATTTATCCGTTCAAAAATCTTCATGATCTCCCATGAAGTCTCTGGATCTAAATTCCCTGTCGGTTCGTCTGCAATGACGAGCTTCGGTTTATTAACGATCGATCGTGCAATCGATACGCGTTGTTGTTCGCCACCTGACAGTTCATTTGGAAACATTCTCGTTTTCTTGGTGAGCCCTACTAATTTCAGAACTTCTGTCACTTTTTGACGAATGACGCTCGGTGATTCTTCAATTACCTCTAGCGCATACGCAACATTTTCGTAGACAGTCAGTTTTGGCAGTAGTTTAAAATCCTGGAATACTACGCCAATTTGTCTTCTCAAATAAGGGACATCTCTTCTTTGCATTTTTGTCAGTTCCGTATTATTGAAGTAAATCAATCCACTAGACGGGACTTCTTCACGATACATCATTTTAATGAACGTGGATTTACCCGCGCCACTCGGTCCGACAACATATACAAATTCCCCTTTTTCGATTTCGACGTGAATTCCGTTAGAGGCTACAACACCATTCGGGTACTTTTTGTATACATTTTTCATTACAATCATACATCATAACCACCTGAATTTTGTTTTTCTCTCATATTCGCCATTTTTATTATAGCATGGCCTTGACTCTACCATGTATTACAGTTATGTATCAATTGATTAAGCTAAAGAAATAGTGAAAATTGGTTTATTTTATGGATCTATATAAGATGAACATAAGAAGTAGTCATCCTATGGAAACCGTTGATTTCCGTTCCAGGCGGACGCGTTCCGCGGGCACGGCTTCAATCTCCTCGTTCGCTTCGCTACCTGCGGGGCTTTCAGCTCGCGCTGTTCCCGCTGGAGTCGCCGCCTGGAACGAAAATCAACTTAGTATATCCTAAAATCTTTCATTCAACTTATAGACAAAAAAAATCGCCCCCAAGGAAGTCTTGGAGACGATTGATTGAATTGTTATTATTTCTTTTCAGCTAACCAAGCAGCAACTGCGTCTGCTTCTTCGCCTTTAATAACACCAGGAGGCATAGCGCCTTTACCGTTAACGATCACGTCGTGGATTTCTTCTTCAGAAAGTGTTGCACCGATTTTATCAAGTGCTGGACCTGCTCCACCTTCTAAGTTTCCTCCGTGACATGATGCACAGCTTTGTTGTACAACTGCTTCTGCATCTACATCAGTAGTAGCCGCGCCGTTGTCGTTTGTCGCGTCATTATTTGGTTCTGAAGCGTTATCGTCGCCTCCACCACAAGCGCCGAGAACTAGTGCTGCTCCGAAGAGTGTAGCTAATAGTTTGTTCTTCATGTAATACCCTCCTTTTACTTAATTTTTTCTAACATATAGTAGTATACCAAATATTAATCGATTTATGGTGAATAGAGATCATAAAGTTACAAATTATCCAGGATAATCGTGTATTTTGTCTATTTCATCCCATAAAAAGACGCTTTGGTAGTAAGTACATATATAGTATTGACCAAATATCCGGTTAGTAAACATTACATTTTGTCACATGATCAAAATGGCGAGGAAATTTACGGTCTCCCACGTAATTTGGGATGAATAAAGATCACTCTTTGTCACAGTCTGTAATATTGTAATGTCTTTGTAATATTCAAACGACAAATGTGACAAAAGTTCACATATGTGCACAAGGCAACTAGTTTATCCTTCACTACATATGCATATGAGCTACTCTGTAAAAAAAACAGCCGAACGAAGTCATGAAAAACTGACTTGCTCGGCTGCCTTTCTATGATTAAGAAATTCTCGAACGTAAATATGCATTGATAAATTGATCGATCTCGCCATCCATCACAGAACTCACGTTACCTGTCTCCTCATTCGTACGGTGATCTTTCACCATAGAATAGGGATGGAAAACATACGAACGAATTTGACTGCCCCAACCAATTTCCTTCTGCTCGCCACGGATATCCGCTAAACGTGCTTCCTCTTCTTCCACGCGAATCTGGTAAATCTTCGCTTTCAAAAGATTCATCGCACGCTCCCGGTTCTTAATTTGTGAACGTTCCGTTTGACACGTAACAATCGCACCCGTTGGAATGTGAGTCATACGTACAGCGGAATCCGTCGTGTTGACGTGCTGTCCGCCGGCACCGCTTGAACGGTACGTATCAATTTTGATATCTTCCGTCTTCAAATCCAATTCGATGTCGCCGTCAAACTCCGGCATGACTTCAATGGAAGAGAAGGATGTATGACGTCTACCTGAAGAGTCAAATGGAGAGATCCGAACGAGTCGGTGCACACCTTTCTCCGCTTTCAAGTAGCCATATGCATTATGCCCTTTAATTCCGAGTGTGACAGATTTCACGCCCGCTTCGTCACCTGCTTGATAATCGAGAGTTTCGACTTTAAAGCCGTGGTGCTCAGCCCAGCGTGTATACATACGAAGCAACATCGATGCCCAGTCTTGGGACTCGGTGCCGCCTGCGCCTGAGTGTATTTCAACTACTGCATTATTTTTATCAAATTCATCGCTCAATAACATTTGAAGATCGAATTGTTCCATCTTCTTTTTGAACTCTTTTAATTCGGAAATGAGATCTTCTTGTAACTCTTCGTCCGCTTCTTCTCGCAAAAGTTCAAGCGTCATTTCCAAATTCTCTTGTGTCTCGTTCAATGCGTTATATTCACCGACAATGTCTTTCAATGCATTCGATTGTGAAATAACTTTCTGAGCCGCGTCCTGGTCATCCCAGAATCCTGGCTCCAACATCATTTCATCTAATTCCTGCATGCTAGCCTCTTTGTTTTCTAAGTCAAAGAGACCCCCTAAAGTCCGCTAATTTCTTAGCTGTTTTGTCGAGATCGTTGCGAACATCGGATAATTCTATCATAATGGTTTCCTCCTGAGTGGTTGTTTCTCTTTATGCTTTGCCGTGGCAGTTCTTGTACTTCTTGCCGCTGCCACACGGACAAGGTTCGTTACGTCCGATATTGACAGTACGTCGGATCGGCTTTTTAGCAACCGGTGCGCCGTCTTCTTTCGGGTTGTTCGCTTGACCTTTTGCTACTTCTTCGCGCTCCAAGTTATTGCGGATTTCTGCCTTCATGACATACTTCGTCGCATCGTTTTCGATGGCAATTAGCATATCTTCAAACATCGCAAATCCTTCTGCCTGGTATTCACGAAGTGGATCACTTTGTCCGTAGGCACGTAAATGAATTCCGTTACGAAGCTGATCCATCGCATCGATATGATCCATCCACTTGGTATCAATCGCACGCAACAAGACCACCTTCTCAAATTCACGCATACGTTCTTCGGACATTTCTTGCTCTTTCTCATTATAGCGCGCAATGACCAATTCGTGAATAAATGTTTGCAACTCTTCTGGTGTTTTACCTTCCAAGTCTTCGATCGTCACAGTATCTTCAGCCAGTAAGTTCGCTTCGAGATAGTCTTTCAAGCCTTTGGAATATACGGTATTGTCTGCAGTGTGGATCGCCACAACGCGTTCAATAACCGAATTCAACATATTCTCAAGAACTGGGCGAATATTTTCTGAGCCAAGAACTTCATTACGCTCTTTGTAAATCACTTCACGTTGCTGACGAAGTACATCATCATACTGTAATAAACGTTTCCGTGAATCAAAGTTATTCCCTTCTACGCGTTTCTGAGCCGATTCCACTGATCGTGACACCATTTTCGACTGGATCGGTGTTTCATCGTCCATACCGAGCTTGGTCATCATCGATTTCATTTGTTCAGAACCGAAACGACGCATTAATTCATCTTCTAATGATAGATAGAATTGCGTAACACCTGGGTCTCCTTGACGCCCTGAACGTCCACGAAGCTGATTATCAATTCGTCGTGACTCATGGCGCTCCGTACCGATGACCGCTAAACCGCCAACGTCTTGGATATGATCACCCAGTTTAATGTCCGTACCACGACCAGCCATGTTGGTTGCGATCGTTACAGCGCCTTTTTTACCGGCGTCTTGAATGATTTCGGCTTCTCGCTCGTGATTTTTCGCGTTCAAGACATTATGCGGAATGCCGTACTTTTTCAAGAAGGCTGAAATGATTTCTGACGTTTCAATCGCTACTGTACCAACTAGCACTGGCTGGCCCTTTTGGTGTCGATCTCTAATATCTTCCGCAACCGCCTTATATTTTCCATCCACGGATGCAAAGATCAAGTCTGGGCGGTCATCACGAGCAATCGGTTGATTGGTCGGAATCGCAATCACGTTCATATTATAGATGTTGCGGAACTCTTCTTCCTCTGTCTTCGCTGTACCCGTCATCCCAGAAAGCTTTTCATACATACGGAAATAGTTCTGGAACGTAATCGTCGCCAATGTCATCGACTCGTTCTGAACTTCAAGTCCTTCTTTCGCTTCAATCGCTTGGTGCAAACCATCGCTATACCGACGGCCTTTCATCAAGCGTCCCGTGAAGGAGTCAACGATGACCACTTCGCCTTCTTCCACAACATAGTCTACGTCATTATGCATACTTACATGCGCTTTTAATGACTGATTGATTGCGTGGTTTAGCGTCACGTGTTGCAGGTCGAATAAGTTATCGATACTAAATGCCTTCTCAGCCGCTTCAATACCTTGTTCTGTTAACACAACACCTTTAGTCGACTCATCAAATGAGTAATCTTCTTCTTTTTTCAGCGTGATCACAAAGCGATTGGCTAATCGATATAATTCCTGTGCTTTCGCTGCTTGCCCGGAGATGATCAGCGGTGTACGTGCTTCATCGACTAAAATGGAGTCCACTTCGTCAATTACGGCGAAATGAAGCGGGCGCTGTACTTTATGTTCATTATAAAGCACCATATTGTCACGCAAATAGTCGAAACCGAGTTCATTGTTCGTGCTGTACGTAATGTCCGCTTCATACGCTTCACGTTTCTCTTCTTTGCTGAGACTGTTCAAGTTCAAGCCTACAGTCATGCCAAGAAACGAATACAACTGCCCCATTTCTTCCGCATCACGGCTAGCCAAGTATTCGTTGACTGTTACTACGTGGACGCCTTTGGCAGTCAGTGCATTCAAATAAACGGCGAGTGTAGAAGTCAACGTCTTCCCCTCACCGGTCTTCATCTCTGCGATATTCCCTTCGTTCAGAGCTGCAGCACCCATGATTTGCACGCGGAACGGATATAACCCGAGTACGCGGCGAGACGCTTCACGTACGACAGCAAACGCTTCAGGTTGCAGTTCTTCAATGGTTTCACCTTGCTGATAGCGCTCTTTGAATTCATCTGTTTTCGCTGTCAGTTGTTCGTCTGACAGTTTTTCCATATCCTCAGCCAATAGTTCTACTTGATCGGCAATTTTCTCAAGTCGTTTTAGGTCACGTTTGTTTGGATCGAACATTTTATTCAATACGCCAAGCATTTATTGTCACATCCTCATAGCTTCATCAATTAGCAGGACGCACCTGCCAGTTGTAAGTTCGTTGTCTAGGTATATTTGAGTCACACTCCATTTTAACATTGTAAAAAGCTAGGTGCAAATGGTGTGCTGTATCTTTTTTCCTAAGTTTGTTTTGGGATGGGTGGACTTAGTGTTGGGGTGGGGATTTACGCTTCAGAGGGGGACGCTTTCCGGAGGGCGTGGCTTGAGCCGCTTCCTTCGCTTCGCTACGTCCAGGGTCTCAAGGCGCACGCTGATCCTCTCGGAGTCGCCCCCTCTTACGCTCCAATCCCTTGCAATGTGAGCGGATGTTACTTTTTGTTGTGCATTAAAGTTAGTGTTGTAATGGGTGTTGAATTTCTGTACTTGAACTGAAATAAGTCCAGACAGAACAATAATTAACACACTATCTACAGTGATTGATCTACGTACCTCCACCATCAACGTAGGATTGAAGCGGAAGCTGGCGGCGACTCTGGGAGGATCAGCGCGAGTTCGAGACCCTGGACAGAAAGCGTCCCCAACTGGAGCTTCCATTCCATCCCCTCACCACTCCACCACTCTTGCTTTTGAACTTAAATGAGTTCCAAGACAACAATAATTAACACACTATCTACAGTGATTGATCTGCGTACCTCCACCATCAACGTAGGATGGAAGCGGAAGCTGGCGGCGACTCTGGGAGGATCAGCGCGAGTTCGAGACCCTGGACAGGTGCCTTAATTTCTGCAAAGTACACAGAAATACGGCAAAGCGAACCCTTCGCTGTTCACTTGGCTCGGGCCGCGCCCTCCAGAAAGCGTCCGCCAGCTGGAGCTTCAATCCCCTCATACTCACCAATTAACCTGCCTAGCTTAAAGTATATATTTTTTATTTAGAATAAAAAACAAGCCCAGCATAAGCTGGACTTGTCTCGTTGCGTATTAGTTAGTTTCAATTAGACCATATTTGCCGTCTTTACGCTTGTAGACAATGTGCGTGCCGTCAGAATCTGCATCTGTGAAGATGAAGAAACTGTGGCCTAGCATGTTCATCTGAAGAATCGCTTCTTCTTGATCCATAGGCTTCAAATCGAACTGCTTTGTACGTACTACGTCGAACTCCGCATCGTCCTCAAGCACTTCGGTATTATTGCTATCAACCGACTGGAAGAAAGCCGCTACACCTTCACGCTCACGTGACTTACGATTAACACGCGTTTTATATTTACGAATTTGACGTTCTAGCTTGTCGACGATTAAATCCACAGCTGCATACATATCGTTGTGACGCTCCTCTGCGCGAAGTGTCAAATTCTTCATTGGAATCGTAATTTCCACTTTTGTTTGCTTATCACTATACACTTTCAAGTTAACATTAGCTGTAGCGTTTACACCTTCTGAAAAGTAACGCTCCAGTTTCTCAACTTTCTTTTCAACGTACTCTCTGATCGCCGGAGTTACCTCGACGTTTTCACCGCGAATATTGAAGTCTAACATATGAACTCCTCCTTTGTTTAAACCCTCACTACCTTACTTCTTCATAGTACCCTTAATATCCTTTCTAAAACGTAAGAAATATGCGGAATTGTAAAGAAACTTCTGATTCATGTGGGTTTTACTCTGTTTCTTTCGCTTTACGGGCATGATGTTTTAATTCCTCGGTGATCAGCGCATCCATTTTCTGCTCTTCCCCAAACTCGAATCCATACTCAAAGCCATATTCAGTTTCTTTTTTCCAAGCCACATTACCTAAAATTTCAATGGGTTGCTTATATATTGTAAATTCCAATTGCAATGCAAGAATTTCTGAACGAACAGGCAAATCGAGATGCGTCACGAACTTCACTCCGCCTGTGCTGATATCCAAAATTTCACAGTGTCCTTCATTGGAAAGGCTTTTCTCTTCATTATTTAATTGAATCCGAAATGTGGCCGGTATGTAGGGATTGAACGAGTAACGAAAGTAGTCATGGCGATTATAACGCATAGGATTATTCCTTTCTGTTGAATACCTATATGTAAAAAAACCGAAAGAGATTCCTCTCTTCCGGTCATCAGTGCTTCGAATCGAAATAAGCACCGTCTTGAGACATCTTACCATATGGATTTACATAGCTATTCATGTTTTCTTTTTTGGCTTGGGCTTCTGAAATATTTGTTCGAATGGTATGTGTGAAGCGTTCCAGACTAGTCTGTACATCTTTCTCTAAACGAATCAATTCCTTACCAAACTCCTCTTCTTCTGCGGTGAAAGGCTGAACGATTTGTGTCTGTAACAGATCACGTTCATTCAGTATCTTGTCTATTTGCTCGATGACTTCATCACGCTTTTCTTCATCTGTTATCTTTACTAGCGCAATCAATTTAAGAGAACGGTCACGCCACATCGTCATGGCAGGTCGGATCATATTTCACTCACGTTCGAGTATTGTTTCGAACGATTGATCTGGATTACTTGTTTCCACGTATCGCGGAACTCTGTAATAATTCCTGCCGCTTCTTCAAACATTGCTGGATCATTTTGGATATTACCATCGATCAATCGACTATTAACGAATTCGTACAGAACAAGCATGTTTTTGGATACGTCATAGGATGTATCCAATGTCAACATCAATTCAGTCACGATTGCTTGTGCTTTTTGAATCGCAATATTTTTTTGCTCTAAATTACCTTTAGCCAGCTCCATCTTCCCTTGCTGAATAAATTTAAGGCATCCGTTATAAAGCATTAAAGTTAGCTCACCAGGCGTTGAAGTCGTCACCGTATTTGTTTGATATGCTGCATAAGGGTTGTTAGTAGCCATGTTCGTCATTCTCCTTTTCTAGCTAAGTTGCATTACATGCCGCCGCCAAGTGCACTCATTAACGCAGCCGACTGGGAATTGGCACGCTGAATTGCTTGCTCCATCGCGTTAAACTGCTTGTAGTAGCGGCTTTCCATCATTTGAAGCTTCGTTTCAAAACGCTCGATTTGTTTGTCCATGTTTTTGAGGGAGCGACCAAGAGCAAAACTATCGTTTACCGCTGTTGAACTACCCGCTTTGACGGTAATCTTTTTTTGAGCTTCTTGTAGTTCATGTCGGTATTGTTGTGCAATTCCGCCCTTTTTAGGATCAGTATTGTTTTTACCGATTAAATCATAGACTGCGTTTGGATTTTCTGAAATTTTGGTACGTAATTTATCTTCATTAATAGTTAGTTTACCGTTATCCAGATAGTTTTTAGAAGTTTCGATACCTAAATCTTTCAGACTGATTTTAATTGGGTTTCCATCTTTGTCAACACTCTTACCATCTTTATCAGTAGTATTTACAGTTGTAGTCATGATTGAGCGTAAATTATTTAGCATTGAAGAAAGTGCTGGATCACCTTTTAAAGTACCACTCATAGCCTTTTCTTCCCATAGCTCAATTTCTTTTTCCTTCATATCCGCTTTTTCTTCAGCTGATAATGGATGGAAGGACTTGAATTGTTTTTCTTTAATTTTACTATTTAGTTTTTCAATCATTTCGTTATAATCATTGACGAATTCTACTACTGAATCAAAGATTTTATCTGTATCGGTTGTTGAATTGAATGTAACAGGCGAAGTCGTCGTCTGTTTAAGTGACACTTCAAATCCATTTATAGTAAATGTGTTAGAAGATCGTGTTGTTTCTAGACCATTAAACGTAAACTCTGCGTCATCACCTTTTGTTAATTTCGGATCATCTTTTCCATTAACACCTTCAACCACATTTAACTTTAATTTATCTACCATAGTGCCTGATAATTCTATTATCCCATCTCCACTATTCTTAGCGCTCAGCGCAATTTTTCCAGACGCTGAATCGTAAAATGCACTGACCCCTGATTTTTCGTTAATATTTTTTAATATTGAATCAATAGTGTCTGAAGCTTCAATTGTAAGATCTGTTACTTTTCCGTCGGGAGATTTTATCTGCAAAGTTTGTTCAGCACCATCAGGAATAATCCCTAACTCTGTTAATGTTTTTGTTTTTATTTGGTCATCGCTTAGATTTTCTTTAGTAACACTATCAGAAAGTACCCCCCCTTGAAGAGTAGCCTGCGTAGCCAATTGTTTCACTTCAATCGTCCCCGAAAAGTCAGAAGTAGAACCTTTCGCTGTAATACTAACCGCTTTATCATCAGACACGCTGACGTTTTTCTTCATATACGTACTTTGCTTCATGACCGTGTCAAATAGCTTATCACTTGATTTTCTCAAGTCCCGGTTCATGGAACGGTAATCGTCCAGTTGCCATTGTGTGTATTGTTTCTTTTGTGTAATTTTATCAAGAGGAATCCGATGCGCTTTCATCATATCTCTGATGATTGATTCTGTATCGATTCCCGATGCCAATCCGCCGATTCTCATCGTGCCTCACACCTTTTTCGTTATATTTTATGATCGATTAATAATCCAATAAAGTCTTTCCTTGCTACGTGTATATTGAGTAATTTTTTGAGCGGTATTTCACGAACTTCCTCTTCTGTTTTCAGCGTACTCACTCTCATATGATGTTTGCACTGGTTGGGTTGCGGGGCTTTCATCAATTCGGTTAATCATACTGATACCCCCGTCTTCAATGAACAATCATTACATATAGTATCGGATTGAAATACGCGATGTTGAGTGTAACGCCAGTTTTTCTTCTATAGATTCATAGCGGATTTATTTTTTAGTTGTTGATGACGGATTAAATTTTTTGCTACTTCTTTCTTATATGAATAAATATTTTCAACGTTATGAAAATCAGACTATTAGAACAGTCGAAAGTAATGTATGATAAGGACAATCCATAAGAGTAAAGGAGCATACATCCATGTTTCATTCCATCAAAACGAAAATGATTCTTCTTGTCCTCGTCATAGTTGCTGGCGGAGTCTTGACCATGACAGGAATTAGTAGCTGGTTAGTGAAAGAACGCACAGAGAAAAACCTGACAGAATCGAGTAGCACGCTACTAACTGAAATAAGTGCGTCCATTGAAGCGGATTTGCGGCAATACAGTAAAGGGTTAGAGTTGCTGACCGATTCATCTGATTATACGAATGCAACCGCCACAACAGGCGGAGCAGAAGTCGTGAAAGCACTCACTCACACATTGGATACATATCCAGACGTATCTAGTACATATCTTAGCTTTGCGACCAAAGAAACGATGATTCGTCCTTACGTGGATTTGACAGAGTTTGATCCGACTGAACGTGAATGGTATCAACAGGCGGTAGCAGAAACGGAACAAGTACATTGGACCAAACCGTATATTGACGAAGCGACGGGTAATTTTGTCATTAGTGCTTCAAAAGCCGTGATGAATGGCGATAAACTTGTTGGTGTGGCGGGAATTGATATTCAATTATCCACCATGTCCGAAGGTATCTCGGCGACAACTATCCCCCACGGCGGTTATGCATTCATTCTCGATTCAGAAGGTACGGCTATCGCCCACCCTTCACTCGTCGGAGAGAATGTTATGGATCGTGATTATGTAGCTGACATGTACAAAGAGCCAGCTGGCCACCATACATTTGAGCAAGAAGGCGTCAAAAAAGTAGATATGTTCACGACGATTCCGAACTTCGACTGGAAACTCGGTGTCATCTATGATCAGAAAAATATGCAATCTCTCGCAACGGGTTTACGAAGCGTCATGATCATTGCGGCTGTCGTGACATTGACGTTACTGGCCATCATTCTATTCATTTTCATCAGTCGACTACTGAAGCCGATTTTCCGTTTACAAGAAACCGTGCAACAAGTAGCGGACGGTGATTTAACGGTTAGGGCGAACTTCCATTCCACAGATGAAATTGGAGAACTGGCTGCAGGTTTTGATAAGATGCTGGACCAAATGAACAGTTTAATCACAACCGTTACGCATTCCGCATCGAATGTACTGGCGAGTTCCCAAAACTTGAGTGCAGTATCTGAAGAAACGAATGCGACAAGTGAAGAAATCGCAAGCGCTTTGGCAGAAATCACTAGAGGCGTTGTCGAGTCTGCGGAAAATGCGGAAACCGTGACGACTCGTGCGGAGTTATTGAATCAGCAAATTCAAGAAGCCAATGATACAGCCAGCGAAATGGCGAGCTTGGCAACAGAAGCTGTCACATTCAACGCAAAAGGTCGCGCGCAAATGAGTATTTTAAACTCTTCTTTCAATAACTGGAATCAAGACTTGCATCAAATGGGCGGCATGATTGGCTCATTAGAAGATAAAGTGAAAGCGATCAGTTCCGTCATTGACGCCATCACATCGATCTCTTCCCAAACGAATTTACTCGCGTTAAATGCCAGTATTGAAGCAGCGAGGGCCGGTGAACACGGTAAAGGCTTTGCAGTAGTAGCAAACGAAGTCCGTCAATTAGCGGAACAATCCGCGAGATCTGCTGAACAAGTACGTTCTACCATTCATGAACTACAAAACGGCACGCAGCATGTCATCGAGCAAATGGACAATACGCGGAATACGTTCGAACGCCAAAGCACAGTCGTACAAGATACGGAAGGAATTTTCGAGAGTATTTCCAGTTTCATTGGCGATATGCAATCTCGCATTCATCAAGTCACTACTGCTCTTCAAGAAATGGATACCCATAAAAACGATGTATCTACGCAAATTCAAATTTTACTATCTACAACAGAAGAATCGGCAGCTGCTTGTGAAGAAGTGAGCGCTTCTTCTGATGAACAACTCCACGCAATCGGCTCTGTTGCCGAAGCGGCCGAAGCCTTGACGCAGTTGAGTGAAGATCTTAGTACTGCCGTGGAACGATTCAAAATCTAACAAGATCCGCCTTTCCTTTTTGAAGGATTGGCGGATTTTTTTATAAAAGCCAAGGCACTCTGAGAATCTCTGCATAGAATAAGGGTAGTTCCACATTTGGAGGTGAAATCATTATGGGAGAATCAGTTAAAGGATCTGGATACGGCGGCGGTTATGAAGGCGGCTTCGGCTTTTCAATGATCGTTGTTCTGTTTATCTTATTGATCATTGTCGGTGCAGGATTTATGGGTTACGGTTGCTAATTACTTAAAAAAATGGAGGTGGAGACATGTTTGGATTCGGTGGATATGGACACGGTGGTGGCGGTTACGGAGGATCTGGTTGTGATACTGGTGGATCGTACGGCTCATGCGGTTCTTCGGGTAACGGATTCGCATTGATTGTTGTACTATTTATCTTACTGATTATTGTAGGCGCCGCTTGCCTATAAGACGTGAAGAAGAAACCTGTCGATTTTTCGACAGGTTTCTTCACTTTTCTTTATAAAACGATGAACATATAGGAAATTTAGCCGATATGAAATTAGGTACAATATAGCATCACACATCTTAGGAGGAGTTGAACACCCCGTGTTACGGTCAATTAAAACAAAAATCATCTTAACTGCTATGATTTTATTCATTCTAGGCATCGCATTAATGACCTTAATGACGAATGAACAAGCGAAGAAACAATCGATAGCCAACGCCATTGATTCGAGTGATGCCATCATCAATGAAATGAGTTTTGGAATTTATCACTTTTTGGACAAGTATGAAAAAGGATTGGCATTGTTGGCAACGACCGATCAAATAACTAAATTTACCGGAGAAAACGGTAAAGAAGTATCTGTTAAGGAACTAGAGGAACATCTCGATAATTTCTTGCCCATGTATACAAGTGCAGATGCCATCTATTATTCATTGCCATCTAAATTTACAGTCTTAAAACCGGATGGTGATTTGACGGGTTATAATCCGACGACGAGAAACTGGTATAGATTAGCACAAGAAAATCCAGACGAAGTGCAATGGACGGAACCGTATTTAGATGATACAACCAATCAGTTTGTCATCACTGCTTCGAAAGCTATTATGAAGGATGGTACGTTTATCGGTGCTCTTGGACTGGATATTGAACTGAGCGCTCTGACAGACGAAATAGCGAGCCGTGATATCGGGTATAACGGGTATCCTGTGTTAATCGACGATCAAGGGCTGGCGATCGTTCATCCTTCCAAATCAGGAACCGATGTAACAAACGAAGCCCATTTCAAAAAAATGTATGATGCGGATAGTGGTGTAATCCAATATACCGACGATCAAGGGATTGATAAGCGCAATATCTATACGACGATTCCCGACTTAAACTGGAAAATTGGCGCAGTTTATGAAGAAAGCGATCTTGGCGCTATCGCGCGTTCATTACGCAACTCCATGTTAATCATTGCACTTGTGACGTTGATTCTCACATCCGTCGGTCTATTCATTACCATCAGCCGTATGTTAAAGCCACTCGATACAGTCAAAGAGTTGATGGCCAAAGTGTCTGACGGAGATCTGACAGTACGTTCAGATAACCAGAGTGCCGATGAAATTGGTGTACTGAGTCGTGACTTCAATCATATGGTGCAAAATATGAACGAAATCATCACAGTCGTCCATACATCAGCAGACAATGTCCGATCGAATTCCGAAAGCTTAAGTGCCGTATCAGAAGAAACGAGTGCAGCAAGCAATGAAGTCGCAATGGCTGTCGGAGAAATTGCACAAGGTGCCGCGAAATCTGCAGAAGATGCAGAAATTGTGACAGAACGCATCGACCTTCTCAGCCAGGAAATCAATGAAATTCGAGAAAAATCGCAAGTGATGCTGGATATTGCTACTCAAACCGGTATTCAAAATACCAATGGTCAGCAACAAATGCATGCACTGAAGACTTCCTTTACAACTACAGGTAAAACGCTAGAAGAGATGTCCACCGACATTGATTCACTCGCAATTAAGGTACAAGCAATCGGTAGTGTCATGGAAACGATCATGAACATTTCAAAACAAACCAACCTCTTGGCACTAAACGCAAGCATTGAAGCGGCAAGAGCGGGAGAGCACGGCAAAGGATTCGCCGTCGTGGCAGAAGAAGTACGCACACTGGCTGAACAATCCGCACGTGCCACAGACGATGTCAAAGTTACAATTGAAGAATTACAAAAAGGATCACATATCGTATCGGAACAAATGCAACAAACGATCCACACATTCCGCGACCAAGGCGTAGTCGTCGAAGATACAGAAAATACGTTTGAAGAACTATCTTCACTCATGGATACGATGCAAGAATCCATCCATCTGGTATCCGATGAAATTCAATTAATCGCTACGCATAAGGATGACGTGTCCTTAACGGTTGAAACCATGTCCGCCACATCACAAGAAACTGCAGCGGCTTGCGAAGAAGTCAGCGCATCCTCAGAAGAACAACTTCGCGCCATCCAATCGGTAACAGAAGCTGCCGAAACATTGACTGAACTGAGCGAGAAGCTATCAGAAGTCATTGCACAATTTAAAATGTAACAGGTTTTAGAGAAGATCCCCGTCACGGGGATCTTCTCTTTTTTGTGCGCGCTTTATTGGGCTTGGTGTCCGATCATAGTTAGTGCGTGAGCGCTCTATTGAACTTGGTATCCGATCATACTCAGTGCGTGAGCGCTCTATCAAACATATCCGATCATACTCAGTGCGTGCGCGCTCTATTGGACATGCTATCCGATCATACCCAATGCGCGAACGCTCTATTAAACACGATTTCCGATCATACTCAGTGCGTGAGCGCTCTATTGAACTTGGTATCCGATCATACTCAGTGCGTAAGCGCTCTATCAAACATATCCGATCATACTCAGTGCGTGCGCGCTCTATCAAACACCGTATCCGATCATACTAAACCCGCGAGCGCTCTATTAAACACCGTATCCGATCATACTAAACCCGCGAGCGCTCTATTAAACACCGTATCCGATCATACCCAGTGCGTGACCGCTCTATCAAACATATCCGATCATAGTTAGTGCGTGAGCGCTCTATTGAACTTGGTATCCGATCATACTTTGTGCGGGGGCGCTCTATTGAACTTGGTATCCGATCATACCCAGTGCGCGAGCGCTCTATCAAACATATCCGATCATACTCAACGCGCGAGCGCTCTATCAAACACGATTTCCGATCATACTCAACGCGCGAGCGCTCTATCAAACACCGTATCCGCTCATACTCAACCCGCGAGCGCTCTATCAAACACCGTATCCGATCATACCCAACCCACGAGCGCTCTATCAAACACCAAATCCGCTCATACTCAACCCACGAGCGCTCTATCAAACACCAAATCCGCTCACACCCAACGCATAACCGCTCTATCAAACACCCCATCCACTAACAAAAAAACAACCACCCCCACCAACTTCATCCAATAAAACCACTTCCTTTCCACCCCCAAAAGCATACGCTTCTCCCCAACCAAAACTACTTTATGACGATTCGATATCCCTTTTAAAACTTTCTATTATATAAATACCCAGGGAATACAAAGTGTCGTGCACGACCTGAAGAGGTCACATTTATGGAAAGCAGACAGAATGAAAACTTTGAACACGTAATGGAACAATACGAACCGATGATCTCAGCCGTCATCAGAAAACTAAACATCTATCGTGATTTTGACAACTTCCGTCAAACCGGACGCATCGCCCTATTTCATGCATGGACACGCTTTGATGAAACCAAAGGAAATTTCACGCCGTTCGCCTATCGTTCCATCTACGGTGCGATGCTCGACGACTTAAAAAAAGAAAGTCGATTCAGCGAAGTCAACACATCAGTCGAAAGCGAAACCTTAGAACACCTAACACAAAACAACTTCACCGAAGACCCTAACAACGAATTACACGAAATCATCACCGCACTCCAGACTAATGAACGCGAACTGCTAATCAATCTATATGTAGAAAACAAAACCCAAGCTGAATGCGCCACCCACTTCGGTATTTCGGTTTCAGGAATTAAAAAACGTCGGGAAAAACTACTAATGAAATTAAAAGACCAACTAACGACCAAACGTAATTTAGAAATATAAACAAAAGCAAGAGCTGCCCATTTGGGTAGCTCTTGCTTTTGTCTCTATACATTTTATTATATTAGCTGACGATTCCAGTTGGACGTAAATGAAAGGCAGCGCTTCACGTTACGTCAACCCTTCCACTTGCGAAACCCACGACGTTGCGCAAAACGCGCGCAAGACGAACAAACTTTAATCTTCTTATCATTCGGCAAATAATACCCCTGATAAACAGACGTCCGCTTCTTACAATATTCACACTTCGGCTTAAAGAAATCAAACAACATACTCTTCCCCCCTGACCGCTCATGAACAGAGTTCCCAACCAAACGATTCATTAGTACATTGATTATACCACCCAACTATCAAAACAGTGAACATTTCACAATCCATTCGACAGAAAAAGCGCTCCTCCAAAGAGGAACGCTATGTATACATCTATTTACTCATCCGTAATCTCATAATTGCCACGCTTGTGATTCTTTCGGATCAAATACGTCTTATACTCTTTCCTATCACCGAGCGCCATCTGCGTGAACCTTGCTGTCAATCCATTCTTTAACATACACGTTCGCTGGTATCTTTTCTGGAACACCGAATAACTACAGTTCACAGTGAAAACATTGCCATCACGGAATATCACTTTTGTATGGCCTTTATCGAACGGTAAGAATGTCAAGATTTGTGACAATGAAAACCACACGCATTCAGTACTCGAAGGTGAATTACTTGGAAATAAATATATATCCAATCGCTCATTCACCATCACAGGTGTCATATGGATTCTCCCCATTAACGCCTTGCCCCCATCGATCCCGCCGCGCAAACTAGTCCCGTAAAACTGCATGCTCAAGTCCACTACTTCAGTTGGACTTTTGTCCACTCGTACAAAATCACCGTCTTTCAGTAACACCGCACATAACTTTCCCACGTCATCATAATACGGAAATACCATACTCGTCCCCGGTGAAATCACTGACTTTGTTTCTTCATCCATGCCCCATTATCCCCCTTTTTGTAGAAACTCCTTTCGATTAGTAGGATAAAGGGGTATACTAGCGATATGTTGGTATACACCAGCTATTAAATCCTCGAGTCTGTCTCCCACGACATGAAGCACTCGGGGATTTTCTTTATCCACTACGTGACGCATTCAATTCTCACCTCCTTTCAGACATATACATTAACGCACTAAAAAACAGGCCAATAAATATAGCTTTAATTATCGACCTGCATTCATTCATTTGTAAATATAGTAAGCGTTTACATAGCTATTTGCGCATAAAGTACCTGTCTTATAGACAAGTATATAGTACTATATGGATTTCGTCTATATTAATTTCCAGTATTCTGAATTTATTGTTGAATCGCTGTATCATTTGCCATATTATGTATTTAAATGATGGCTCTCTAGAAGTATTGCCTATAATGTTGATGGAAAATAAAATAGGATAGGACGGTGTATTTTTTGAATCGCTTAATTACTAATCTCCCCGAATATGTGCTAAATCAAATATTGGAAAATGCGTTTCAATGGTTCGTTGTAGTGGACCAAGATGCCAAAATTATCTATATGAATCAAGACTATTGTAAATTTCTTCACATTGAACAACGCGATACTATAGGCCGTCCTGTGAATGAAGTGATTGAAAACACCCGCATGCACGAAGTGGTGAAATCTGGAGAAGAACATATTGCCTCTCCTCATTATATTAAAGGAACGTATATGCTGGCGAATCGAATACCAATTAGAGTGGATGGTGAAGTGGTCGGCGCATTCGGCAGCGTAGTGTTCCGAGATCTACACGACTGGCATCATCTAAGCTCTCATGTAAAACAGACGTTAGAGAAAATTCATATGGGGGAAGTGGCGCAAGTGCCTAACTCCTATCAAATGACGGATATAAAAGGCTCTTCAGCCAGTATTCTTTCCATTAAAGAGACTATTCATATGATCGCTCCGAGTGATTTGCCTGTGCTTATCCAAGGTGAAAGCGGAACTGGGAAAACCTTGTTCGCTCATAGTATCCACCAATTATCGAATCGCTCAGATGAGCCGTTAATTACAGTGAACTGTGCGGCAATACCACCTGATTTATTGGAAACCGAATTGTTTGGTCAAGGAAGTACGAGTGATCGAAAAAGCAGAATTCAACTAGCTGACGGTGGCACTTTGTTTATAGATGATATCGGTAGCCTGCCCTTACCTGTTCAAGTGAAGCTTCTTCGATTATTGAATGACGGCGTAGTCGAATCATTGAATTCGCATCAGGCAGAACCGGTAAATGTCCGGATTATCGCTTCTTCTAGCCAACCATTAACTGAACTCATTGAAATGAATCAATTCCGAACCGATCTCTATTACCGTATCCAAGCGATTACGCTAAATGTGCCACCACTGCGTGAACGAATGGAAGATTTCTCTGAGATTATCAGTTTCATATTCCATAAGACCATTCGTCAGACAGGAAAAAGAAGCTTGGAGTTTTCGAAAGAGACATTGGACTACTTGAACGCGTACCGATGGCCAGGCAATATACGTGAACTTCAACATGTCATTCAGGCGGCGGTTTATTTAACAAGCGGTGATACGATTACACCGGATGCCTTGCCGCCACAAGTTAAACAGCGCAAGATGAACTATTCCCCTAGCTCACGAACACTTGCCGAATCACTAGAAGAAGTGGAACGAACCATTCTTCTTGATACGTTAGCACAATTTCCGAATAAAAAAGAAGCCGCCGTTATACTCGGTTTAAGTAAAAGTACGTTATATGAGAAATTAAAAAAATATGAGATAGGACCTACTTTCCGATAAAGTGGAATTCATTCCGATATTCCGGACTAGTCTCCTATTATTTCACTACCAGAATTCCTGAAATCCGGAATTATTTTCAGCCATAAACATGTAAACGTTGCTATGTAGCGGTTTGCATGTTTTTTTGTTTTCTGTTTAAATACATGAAAGCGCTTCACTTGTAACAATTCAGACAAACTTTTTAAAAAAACGGAGGGATACGGATGGGTATATTAGGGATGGTTGGACTGATTGGCGGTTTAGCTTTACTTATTATTTTAACGATGAGAGGCATGAACATATTAATCGCTGGACCGGTTTCGGCTTTATTTGTCGCATTAATGAGTGGCATGGCATTATTCCCTCAACTGGCTGGCGAAGGAGAAGAAAACTTCGTCACTAGCTATATGACAGGATTTACAAGTTTCATCATGTCGTGGTATTTAATGTTCCTACTCGGGGCTATTTTCGGTAAAGTAATGGAAGACAGCGGAGCGGCAGATGCTGTTGCGAAATGGTTCGTAGAAAAGCTCGGCATGAAGTTCGCGGTACTCGCCATTGTGATGGCTTGTGCGATTCTAACATATGGCGGCGTGAGTTTGTTCGTCGTTGCGTTCTCTGTGTATCCGATGGCTATCTCGCTTTTCAAGCAAGCGAATCTACCGAGACGTTTCATACCTGCTACATTAGGGCTCGGCTCCGTGACGTTTACGATGACGTCCGCGGGATCACCTGAAATCCAAAACTGGATCCCTATTGAATTTCTTGGAACGAATGCGTACGCCGGCTGGGAAGTCAGTCTCGTCGTCGCATTGTTCATGGCTTTCTTTGGCTACTGGTGGCTTAAGCGCATCATCACAAAGGCTGTCAAGAAAGGCGAACGTTTTATTGACAGAGCATCAGATCCTACATTCGATACGACGCGCGCATTGCCGAACCCTTTCCTATCCATGATTCCATTGGCAATCGTCTTGATCATTTCTTATGTATTCCATGACAAACTAGCACAATCTGCATTAATTCTAGCTTTACTCGGCGGCATCATCTCCACCTATTTCGTCGGCAGAAAATACTCACAAAACTATGGTGCAGCGGTTTCAGCGGGTACACTCGGCGCAATGGTCGCAATTGGGAACACAGCCGCTGTCGTTGGATTCGGTGGCGTAGCCAAAGCAGTCCCCGCATTCCAAGATGCCGTCGCCGTGATGACAAATATCCCTGGCTCTCCGTTAATCGGTGCAGCAATCGCCGTATCGGTTATCGCCGGTATGACTGGATCCGCTTCTGGTGGGCAAGCTATTGCTCTACCGCTATTCGCACCACATTACATGGATATGGGGGTCAATCCGGAAGCACTTCACCGCGTCGTGGCGATTTCATCTGGTGCGCTCGATTCATTGCCACATAATGGCTACGTTGTCACGACAATTCAGTCGATCGCTGGTGAAACGCATCGTGCTGCTTACGGTGCAATGGCGGCGGTTACAGTGATTGTACCGACCATCGGTGTCATCATCGCAATCGTTTTATTCTCACTAGGATTCGGTATTTAATAGGTCAAGGAGGAAATCCATATGGTAAAAGATAAAGTATTGCTCATCACAGGGGCCGCTCAAGGAATAGGATTCGAAATATCGAAAGCATTCGCAGAAGCTGGCGCCATTGTCGTGTTGACCGATTTGAATGAAGATAAAGTAAAAGAAGCGGCTGTCACGTTAGGTGGCGGCGCAATCGGTTTGAAATGTGACGTAACGAAAGAACAAGATATTCAACATGCAATCGATGAAGCCATAGCGCACTTCGGCAGAATCGACATTTTGATTAACAACGCAGGTTTGCAGCACGTCGCAAAGCTCGAAGACTTCCCTACTGCACGATTCGAACTGCTCGTGCAAGTGATGCTCACTGCGCCATTCATTGCGACGAAGCTAGTATTGCCGCATATGAAGAAACAGAAATTCGGTCGAATCTTGAATATGGCGTCCATTAACGGACTCGTAGGATTTGCAGGCAAAGCAGCTTACAACTCTTCCAAACACGGCGTCATCGGGTTGACGAAAGTAGCCGCGCTTGAAACGGCGGCTGACGGCATTACTGTCAATGCGATTTGCCCTGGCTACGTCGATACGCCTCTCGTGCGCAATCAATTTGAAGACTTAGCAGAAGTTCGTGGTGTCCCTCTCAAATCGGTATTGGAAGAAATTATTTATCCTCTAGTTCCACAGAAACGTTTGCTGGATGTGAAAGAAATAGCGGATCTCGCGTTATATCTTTCCAGTGATAGCGCGAAAGGTATTACAGGTCAAGCCGTTGTGCTAGACGGTGGGTATACCGTGCAATAAAGTTTCATTCATTTCTAAAAAGTAGGCGTAGCAATAGAACTACGCTTTTCCATAAGCAATCAAAAAAGTTCTCAACTCGACTTGACGTCGGTTGAGAACTTTTTTTCTTACAACACACTGAGCTCTGAATCTTTCCTATCGCTAATGAACATACAACCTGGAGAATGCGTGATCATAATAGCCGGCTTACTTTGCATCGCTACAGCTTGCGGAGTAACGCCGCACGCCCAGAACACAGGGATTTCGCCTTCATTGATCGTCACCGCGTCGCCAAAGTCAGGTGCGGAAATGTCGTCTATTCCAATCAAACTAGGATCACCGATATGAATCGGTGCCCCGTGAACATCCGGGAAACGCGTCGTAATTTGAATCGCGCGAATCGCATCTTGCGCATTCATGGGTCGCATGCTGACTACAGTCGGCCCTTCAAAAATACCCGACTTTGTGCAGGCAATAGACGTTTTATACATCGGGACATTGCGATTTTCTTCAATATGCCGAATAGGAATTCCATCCGCAAGTAACGGTGCTTCAAATGTAAAACTACAGCCGATTAAAAAGCCGACCATATCGTCTTCCCAGTACTCCGTGATATCGTTCACTTCTTCAGTCAACACACCGTCTCTATAAATGCGATAACTCGGTAGTTCACTGCGAATGTCTGCATCTTCCGCGATCTTAGCGGGACGATACGAACCCGGTTCTGTGACATCGAGCAATGGACAAGACTTCGGATTACGCTGGCAAAACAGCAAGAAATCCAGCGCATGCTCTTGTTTTAATATGACCAAATTCGCTTGCGTAAAGCCTGTAGCCATCCCGGACGTCTGCCCCGTAATGGTTTGCTGTCGAATCAACTTCCGAACTTCTTGTGCTTTCATGGAACGATACGCTTCCATCAATAAAACCTCCTATTCATCAGTCAAAGAGTAATGGAATCTGTTCAATCAATGTCATAACACCCAACACGCCCATTACGACGACGACGACTGCGCCGCCAATCGTCAACCAGAGTGGATGCTTATATTCACCCACAATATCTTTCTTATACGCCGCAATGAGCAACGTACCGAGTGCTAGTGGCAGAATCAATGCATTCACTGCCCCTACCAATAACAGAATCGTGACTGGCTTGCCAACAAATGCGAACGTCGAAGTCGATATCACAATGAATAAAATAATGATCCAGTTATGATACTTTTCGATGAGTGGATGGAACGAGCGGATGAACGAAACCGACGTATACGCCGCACCGACGACAGACGTGATAGCTGCTACCCACATGATGACTCCGAACAATCTCAACCCAAGTTCGCCTGCTCCCAGTTGGAACACCGATGCAGGTGGATTGTCTGGATCGATCTGCAATCCTTGTGCAACGATTCCGAGCACCGCTAAAAACAAGGCTACGCGAATGATACCAGTGACTGCAATACCCGTGACAGAACTTTTCGTAACTAACGGGACAGAATCAATTCCTTTAATCCCCGCATCTAGCAAACGGTGTCCTCCTGCAAACGTAATGTACCCGCCGACTGTTCCGCCAACCAATGTGACGATTGCGAAGAAACTAATTTCAGACGGATTAAACGTTCGAATGATCGCTTCCCCGACTGGTGGCGATGTCTTGAACGCGACGAATACGACCAAAATAATCATGATCACACCCGCGACCGCCACGACTTTGTCCATTACTTTACCTGCTTCTTTTACTACGAAGATCAAAATCGCAAAAATCGCACTGATGATCGCGCCCATAATGGGATCGATGCCAACCATCGCGTTAAGCCCTAAACCTGCCCCCGCTACGTTTCCGATATTAAACGCCAGGCCCCCTGCGACAATGAGGAAAGCCAGAACGAAACCTAATCCGGGTAGCACTTTATTGGCAATTTCTTGTCCACGTAAACCGGACACCGCGATAACTCTCCAAATATTCATTTGGGCAAAGACATCTAAAATTAATGAAATTAAAATAACGAAACCGAAACTTGCTGCAAGTTGTTCCGTAAATACAGTAGTCTGTGTTAAAAAGCCTGGTCCGACAGATGACGTGGCCATTAGGAACGCGGCGCCAAGTAAGACCCCACGAGTTACTTTTTTCTGTTCCTGCTCATGAGTAAGTCCTAACTTCTCATTTTTCATACAGCATCCTCCCTGCCGGAAATAGCGCTAATCGTAATTTCTTCACCACGTAGGCGATCTGTAATGTATTTCGCGAACTCGACTGCGTGCTCTCCATCTCCATGAATGCAAATCGTATCTGCCCGTAGCGCGACATCGGTCTGTTGCTGCGAACGTACTCTTCCTTCTTTCACCATCGTAATCACTTGCGCTGCCGACTTCTCTTGATCGGTAATCATCGCATCGTCTTGCGAACGCGAAGTGAGCATGCCGTTTGATTGATACGTACGATCAGCAAATACTTCATGCGCCGTCACAAGTCCAATCGCTTCTCCAGCTTTTGACAATTCACTATCCGCAAGAGCAAACAATACAAGGTCCGGCGATACATCATAGACGGCCTGTGCAATCGCTTCGGCAATGCCTTGATCTCTTGACGCCATTTGATACAGCGCACCATGCGGCTTAACATGCTGCATCGGTTCTTGATGTACAGCTAAAAACGCTTGCAGTGCACCAATTTGATAGACGACCATGTCATACGCTTCTTGAGCGGTAATATTCATATCTCGTCGTCCGAATCCAACTAAATCCGGTAATCCTGGATGCGCACCGATTCGGACGCCATTGTCGATCGCAAGCTGTACCGTCTCCCGCATCACGGAAGGATCTCCTGCGTGGAATCCGCACGCTATATTGGCAGACGTAACATATTTTAAAATTTCTTTTTGTTCGCCTAATGTATAACGACCAAAACTTTCTCCCAAATCACTATTCAAATCTACTTTTGCCATGTATATGACCTCCTATGTTTTTCACAATGAACGAACCCGCCAACAGGAAGTAAGCGTTTGCATTCAACTTAGTTCCGATATTCGAAACCGAGGTTTTGAACTTGAAACTTAGTCTATCACAAAAATCTTTTGTTGAATAGACCATTATCTAAATATGGTGAGTATTTTCATTAACCGAATAATAAGCTTGTATTTTCTCTCTAGAAATCTATAATAGAACTACGATTCGTTTTTCAGAATAACGGTTTCGAATTTTGGAATTTGAAGGAGATGTTACGATGAGTGATCAGAAATCTCTCGATATCAAAGCACTTGGCGATTCTGCCATTTTGATAAAATTAGACGAAGGCATCCATCCTTCCGTCCATCAACAAGTGAAAAACCTGTCTTTCCTTTTGGATGAATTCCCATTCGACGGATTCATCGAGTCGGTTCCCGCTTATAATAGCTTGGCGGTATACTACTCTCCGTATCTCGTCCATCAATCAACGCATGGCTTTCAAACAGATGGCACGCCTTTGGAAAAAGTCATTCATTATATCAATACGCTAGCTGACCAAATATCCGACCTTCCGGTTACTGAAGGAAGAGTAGTCGATATTCCGGTTCTATACGGCGGAACATTCGGTCCCGATCTACACATCGTGGCGGAAACGCATAATCTGTCTATTGACGAAGTCATTGAAATTCATACGACACCTGAATATCTCGTGTACATGATCGGCTTCGCACCAGGATTTCCGTTTCTCGGTGGCCTCGATGAACGAATTGCGACACCGCGAAAATTAACGCCACGGACATCGATTCCTCCTGGCTCGGTCGGAATTGCCGGCAAACAAACCGGTGTCTATCCACTTGAAACACCGGGTGGTTGGCAAATTATCGGACGTACACCAACGGATCTATTCGTACCGGAATTATCTCCCCCGTCTTTATTGCAATCGGGAGACAAAATTACTTTTTATCCGATAACACAACAACAGTATGACGAGCAAAAGAAGGTGAAGTCATGTCAATAAACGTATTGAATGCCGGGCTTTTGACGACCATACAAGATATCGGGCGGACCGGTTCGCAAAAATTCGGTGTTCTTGTAAGCGGTGCCATGGATAGTTATTCCATGCGCATTGCGAACCTCCTAGTCGGCAACGATGAACGTGAAGGTGTTCTCGAAATCACATTATTTGGCACGATGCTGCGGTTTGAGGAAGATACATTGATCGCCATTACAGGTGGAGATCTTCAAACAACAATTGACGGGATACCGGTTGCGAATTGGCGGCCTGTTATTATTAAAAAAGGCTCCATTCTCAAGTTCGGCTTTGCGATTGAAGGTTGTCGCGCGTATTTGGCAATTGCCGGAGGGATCGATATACCGGTTGTGATGGGAAGTAAAAGTACGTATTTGGTGGCGGGAATTGGTGGATTCAAAGGAAGAGCACTGCAGCAAAACGATCACTTGTCGTTCGGTCAGTTGACGGAATCAAACGACAAAGTCTTTACACGGATCGAACAACAAGGCACGCCAGACTGGGCTGTACCGCATCATCCGTTCATCAGCCTGGCTTCCACACAAACGATTCGAATCATGGAAGGCACTGAATATCAGCATTTTGATGAAGCCAGTAAACAACGACTAGTTAGCGAGCCGTATGTCGTCACGCCGCAATCTAACCGAATGGGCTTACGACTTGAAGGACAAGCACTTTCATTAACGGAAAAACTGGAATTGCTATCGGAAGGCGTGACGTTTGGAACGATTCAAATACCGCCTAACGGCAAGCCGATTATTTTAATGGCGGATAGACAAACGGCTGGCGGCTATCCGAAAATCGGACAAGTCATCACCGCCGACTTAGGCAGCCTATCGCAAGTGAAACCTAACGCGGAACTAACTTTTAAGCTCATCACCCATGCAGAAGCAGAGCGTGAACTCATCGCAAAAGAAGAGCAGATCAACCAAATCAAAATTGGAATTCAGCAGAAACTTCAGTAGTAAATAAAAAACCTTGCATTTCAGTATAACTCTACTAAAATGCAAGGCTTCATTCATCCTGTATATCCAAGCTGCCTGGAGATTTCCAAGGCGGCTTTTTTCACTTTTGGAACGAGTATTTTCACATGCTCTTCTTGATAATTCGCTTCAATACCCGCGATTACATCTCCATTAAAATCAAAGATGGGCGCCGCCACAGCAGATGTGAAATTCTCAAGCTCTGAATTACTAAGCGTATAGCCGTTCTGCCGCGTCTCTTGAATAGATGCGAGCAACGACACTCGATCCGTGAACGTACCAGTACCGAACTGCTGTAATTCGGTCTTATCCAAATACTCGGCGATATAGCTATCCGAAAGATAGGACAAAATAATCCGAGAACAAGCCCCTGCATACAACGGACTGCTTCTACCAATCGCCGTATACAAACGAACTTTCTGGAATGTATCGATCTTCTCCACATAAATCGCGTGATCTCCTTGACGGACAATCAAATTAATCGCTTCTTTCACATCTTGGTGAAGCTCTTCCATAATCGGATACGCAATCTTTCGAATGTCCAGCCGTTTCGAAACCAAACTACCGTATTTCAATAGCAACAAACCGAGACGATACTGTGAATCCGCGCCTTTCTCGAGAAACTTCATTTCTTCAAGCGACGACAGCATGCGATAGACGGAGGATTTCGGGATTCCCGATAGGTCGATGATTTCTTGAAATGTCAATGCCGGATGATCGACGAATAGGTTAAGTATGTCCAAGGAGCGGACGACTGTTTTATTGTTTGTGCTCATAGTGGCTCCTTTCCAAACGTAATATTTTATATGGATTCTATGGACGAGTATACCATCATTACCCTACCAACGCATTACACTCTTTCGTTCCTGTCATGGTATACTAGTACTTATTGTTTGTAAAAAGGAGTCCTTCAATATGCCATACGATGTACTATTATTCGATTTAGACGATACGTTATTCGATTTTGAAGAAACAGAAAAACACGCACTCGGCAATACATTCCACACGTTCGGACTACCAAACGGCTTGGAAGCGTACCGTGACACATACCGCGCAATCAGCTCCGTCATCTGGGACGATCTCGAGCAAGGACGCATCACACTGGAAGAATTAAAAGTAGAACGTTTCCGTCGGTTATTCACACAGCACGAACTGCAAGTAGATGCTTCACATTTTGGAGAGCTATACATCGAAAATCTAGGCCACGAATCACATATGATCGACGGTGTGGAAGAGATGATTGCACAGCTAACTGATTACCGGAAGGCGATCTTAACAAACGGATTCACCATCGCGCAGCACGCTCGCATCGCCGGCTCTCCTTTACGCGATACATTCGAAGCGATCATTGCTTCTGAAGAAACAGGCTACAAAAAGCCACAGCCTGAGATTTTCGAATATACATTTCAGAAACTAGGCATCACAGATCCTTCACGTGTACTGATGATCGGTGATTCGTTAACGTCCGATATACAAGGTGGAATCAACGCGGGTATCGACACATGCTGGTTCAATCCAGACCGTCGTGAGAACCATACAGCAATTCAGCCGACCTATGAAATTCATTCATGGGCAGAATTCAGCTTGAGACGCAAGAAAGTAACGAACAACTAATGTGAAATTCAAAACGACTAAACCCTCCAATACAGTTCGTTGGAGGGTGTAATTATGTCAAATTTCATTACCTGTTTTCGCTTGCCGCCTCAATAAATTTCTTAAACAACTTCAACGACAACGCATCTTTTTGTTTCACCATCGCTTCAGGATGCCACTGAACACCTACCATAAAACGATGCGCCGTACTTTCCAGCGCTTCAATCACACCGTCTTTCGCAACCGCTGTCACGACAAGTGGTGCTTTCACTTCCTTCACCGCCTGATGATGCAGCGAATTCACTCGCACTTCAGAAGTACCCGCCCACTCCGCCAACCGACTATCCCCTACAATATCAATGGAATGAAAAGCATAGTCTAAATCTGTCAGCTGATAATGCTGCAACAAATCCTCAGACAGCTGCGCATACATATCCTGATAAATCGTCCCACCAAACGCCACATTCATCAACTGATACCCTCGACAAATCCCCAACACGGGCTTATCTAGATCCGCCATCGTTTTAAATAGCGCAAGCTCCGACTCATCCCGCTCAGGCAGTACTTTTCCAAGCTGCCGATGTGGTTCTTCGCCATACAAATACGGATCTAGATCTTCCCCACCAATTAGCAATAAACCATCTAACCGATCGCAAACTTCTTCAATCGCTTCAAGTCCGACTGGCAAAATAACAGGTACGCCACCTGCTTGTCGAACGGCCTGTATGTATCTAGTTTGAACTAATGTATCACCGTTTTGATCTAGATCTGACGTGACCCCGATTACTGGTTTCATGAATGGCACTCTCCTCTTTACTACTACCAACGTTCCTACGGTGAAAGTAGGCACAATATATTCTATACCCCAATTGATGGGAAGTTAGTCGAGATGATGCACGACTAAATAGGGAAATTTGAAAACCCAGACCCTCCGAATAGAAGATCTGGGTTGAATACAATATCGTTTTATACGTTTTCACATTAACTTTGTACCGAACTTTTAATTCTCATACACCTTATAATACCGCTCTAACCCTTCGATAAGACGCTCCGTCCGCTTCGCTGTATACTGTTCAAACGAAGGATCTTCTTTCTCTTTAACGAGCGACCATAACGACCAAAGAAAGTCCGACTTCAACTTTTGCAGATCCAGCGACTTTTTCGATGAAGCCGGCAAACCGTAATAATCGAGTAACACTTGCTCTTGCTGCTCACTTAACTCCCGTTCCAAAACAAACGCCGCCAAATCCCATTCCGGCAAATAATTCGCACTGTACTCCCAGTCGATCAACAGCACTTGCTTGGCACCATTTTGAATAAAATTACCCGTCACTGAATCCATATGACACGGCGCATACTCTTGCCGCTCTCCTTGCATCAACTTTCTCAACCGCTCCTCCAACAACACATACAGCGAAGGAATTTCCGTTAACGCATGTTTATACTTCTCCACTTCACCCCAATAATCAAAACGATTCCTAAACTCCCTAGTCGACGAATGAAGCGTAGACAACACACCCGCCACTTTCTCCAAATACTCCGGCGTCACAATCAAATCCCGCGTCAAATCAGCCGTCGCATCATAATACGGAGTCATTTTAATCCCGTCATCCGTAAACACCACATTACCAACCGTGACCCCAATTTCAGCCGCAATCTGCTGATTCGCTTTCTCATTTTGGCGATTAATAATATCTTCAAACTCATGCGCCGGGAAACGTAAAACATATTTTAGTCCTTTGTGTTCGACGAGGAAGTTCAGATTGGTAAGACCGCCTAGTCTTTTGATGTATGTAAGTTCTTCGATTAGATACACGTTTTTGCACCTCTGTTTTCTGTACTATAGTATGTATTGTTCTTCCGGTTGACTTCTAAATTCCAAGTATTCATTTATTATTCAAAAAATTAAATCGAAAATTTGTTGATTGAAATTAAATACTTCACCGCAAATATCTTTTCTTACCACTCCATAGATCAAGTGTGCACTTACGAACGTGAACTCACCTATTAAGATATTATCTTTCAACGCATCATTTAAATCAATAGCAATACTAGATTTCCTATAGATCCATTGAAATGTAGGCGATGTAATGATTGTCTTAATTTCAACTTCACTAATTTCTCTGTCCATACTGCACTTGAATACGTTTTTTCTAATGTACTGTTTACAAATCCTTTGACTTGTTCAAGAAACCTCGCTGCTATAGCATTTTCTATGTCATCTCGTTGAGTTCTTGACACTCTGTCTGGATTCACTCTGCATGTCCACTCTCACTTTTCATATAGAGCTTTTTCACGAAAAGGATACACCCATTAACAATTATTTTTGTTAGTGACTTGTTTTCGATTTTTGTCATTCAGGTACTGAATAATGAAATGTGAAACGTCGAGATTCTTCTCGACACTATTCTTATTTTTTAAGATTCTTTAAGTTCTTTGGTTATTGGCCTGGCAGGTTTAGGCAAGTGCACTTGCTCAAATTCGTCAGGTACACCTGTCGACTTTAAGCAGACCACCTGTGACTACTGGGCAGGGTCTTATGTCATATTGGATAGGTTAATTGTTATGTATTTGAGTAGAGTTTTTTTTATATTGCGAAGAGTGATTTGATCATGAAGAAAATATTTTCGAGAACCAATTTACTAGCATTTCACAAGTTTCTGAACCAAATTTATTAATGTTTATATTACTTTTTTATAAAAGTTGAGCTTAATAACCAAGAATCAAGAACCCAAATAAATCCGCAACGATTCTATCAACACCTGATGCTCCTCAATTTGTTTCTCCAACTGCTGTGTTTCTTCCTCATTAAGTCAATACTTTAATGCATATTCTGCAATTTCTTTCATTTTGTACAAATGTTTTCGATTTCTTCTTGGATTCGATCTTGCTGTTTACTTGCTCTAAGTGTTGTCTCAATCTCTTGATTCCCTTTGTCTTTTTAATCATTTGTTTCTTTAAACCTAAATGACCATTCTGTTAAAAGTCCTTTTTTAAAAAACTCCTACTAAACCATTTAGGTTATGATGAATCTAAGTATTTAATCATTATTTATGATTTCCTGTGCACTGAACTCTCATAGTATTTTAAATAATCATGCTTACTTCAATAATCACTATTGTTTTTCACACAAATATTCTCCACTAAGTTGAATGCCCTACGTACGGTTTTTCCCGAGTTAATTGTAGATATATAACCTATAGTTTAAAAGGCATAAAAACCCAACACGAAAATTATGTATTAAATGATATTGTATTACAACATAAACAATCTATAAAAATAAGATATCAGCATACATTAATTTGTTTGCTTTTGGGTATAAATTTATGGCCAACTGAATAAATATTAGTTGGGAGGTGTTTTGTTTAAATGAATATTGAATCAAAAGAGTTATTGTTAAAAATGAAAGAGTATGATTTTGTTTATGACACTACAGTGGGCAAAATGGTCAATACGAATTCTCAGGAAGATAAGGCTTATGTGTTTAAAATATTGGACTTACTTTATGAAAACTTTCACAAGGTAAGATTTGTAGATGATTTGAGTGAAAGTGTAATTGGCAAAGGGAAATGGGCTGTTTTAATTTCTCAAAAGTTTGCAATGGTAGATAAAAGAATACCCATTCCACAAGTACCATTTCACTTAAAATATGATGGTAAAGATGACATATCCATGAAGGCTAAGCACTCATATTTTTTGCTCATTGGATTTTTTCAAGAATTAGATGATGAGATATATGTCTCTTTGAATTTTAAGAATGAGGAGTACAGGAGGGTGTATAAGGAACTCGTAAAAAAATAGTCATTAGTATTAGTTTTAACAGTTTTAAAATCATTTTGGTGAGTTCCTTATTCTAGCATACCTATGTACTACACAACTTTGATACGATTTAGAACTTTTCCTGATTTGTGTGATGGACAGTCGCTCAATATCTGACGCCTTTCGCGAAAAGAGAGTTGAAACAGTCTTTTCGTATATTTGGTAAACGCAAAGATCACCTTGCTGTTGAAGAACGAACCCTACTTGATAGACTTTTACAATATGGCGACATATTACGCCAAGTCTATCAGTGGAAAGAAGCGTTCATTGACTAGTTCGTCTTATAAACAAGCGCTAACCGGATATGCACAATGGCTTCACCCAGGCTGACTCAATGACCATTCAGCAGTCCAAGACTGCCTAAAAACCATGAAGAATTGGCAGGCCGAGATCTGAATTATTATCATTTACGCTTCACCAACGCAGCTGTGGAAGGGGAAAATAATTTAATTAATTCCTTACAACACCGGCACTTTTTCATGCTCAATCCAGAGCACTATAAAGAGTCCATTTTACTGGAGTGTAATCTGGAATGGATTGAGTTAGGAGGCTATTCAAGCACATGCTTTGGTGAAGGTTCCATTTTTATATTGAAATTAAATAATAAAAACACAGTATTTGAATCAATTTCATAATTGCTCTTTTTAAAAATACAAACAAGGATAGAATTTGCGAATTATATTTCAAAAAACAGAAATCATGCAGCTGGAAGCAGTTGTAACCATGCGTTAATTCGGTCAGCCGCGAGTTTAGAAGCGTTATATATCAGAACTAATAAGTCGAAATGAACATTTGCACGTTTTCCTGTTCGGTATCGTACGTTGTTCAGTTGGAAAAACTCTTTCAAATAGGCGTTGACGCGTTCCACTGCGGTGCGACGATTGAATAGCTTTTTCCATGCCTGAGAACCGCGGGTTGGTGCCGAATATCTCCGCAGATCCGTGTCGATTTTGACCTTGTACACTTTCTGGCAGATTCCTTCATTTGCGAGTGGACACACCTTACACTCATGAGGTCGCATGTATTTCAGCGTTTCATATTTGGTGTCGTAGCTGTCGTATCGGTACGAATGCTCACGGAAACAAGTCGGTGCGAAATGCTCGTCAAAGCCAACAGGCTCGGGTTCATTGCGCTTATTGTAAGCAATGATGGACCGGTGTCCCATGCGATGCCCTGCTCGTAAATCGCTTCGAAATCGTAGCCGGCATCTAGTGTATGATAAGTCAAATGAGGAAGTGGAAGCCCTTCTTCAATTCCCTTTAACAGCGGAATCGCGGCTTTTCCGTCATTCAAGTTCCCGGAAGAAAATAGAGACAGCAGGATATATTGACTAGATGCACCTACCGCTAAATGTTCTTTGTAGCCGAACCAATATTCGTTCCGTCCTTCACTATTTTTCTTAACACCCCACTCGGGATCTATCGGAATTTCCGCACGCAGCAGATCCAGCAGAACGTCTAGCTGGTCTTCGATTTTCTTTTCATAGAGCGATAGTTTCGCTTCCCGTTCTGTCTGTTCGATTAGCCATTGTTCGCGCTCTTCCTTCTTCTTGCGACCGCGTTTCTTTGGCATCGCTTTGAGTTTTTCTCGCTTAGATGGTGCTTTGTCACGTGCTTCGAAATGAGTAGCGTCAATCGCGGTGGTATCATCTAGGATAAACCCTTCTGCGATGGCTTCCAGGATGATGGTTTCCTGTACACTTTCCAAGACGTTTGTTTCGCTTAACTTAGTCAGAAGGCGGCTGTAAGAAGCCTCGGAAGGAATTGCGTCCGAGACCTTGGACCCACAATTCAACTTGAAAGTCAGGTCATGTTTCAAGCGTTTCACCAAGTCCTTGATGGTCGGAATCCGTTCGATATATTGTGCGAATACACTCACCATCATGGCTCCCTAATTCAATTCGGTGAGTGCACCGAATCGGGATTTCTTCTTTATTTCAAAGAAGATGGAATCTAGATCAATGGCAGCTACAATCTCTTCATATTTTTGGGTAAGTTCCATCTCATATTAAATGTTTCTTGCCTGTGCATCATACAACTCCAGAACAATTCAGAATAGTGTCTGAGCTGTATGATGCACAGGTAGGCTATTTCTGACGAGTATGCAACGCTAGTGGGCACTAAAGAATTAATCGTTTTCACTATCTATCGGGCAAATGATTTCCTCCATAATTTCTTTCTTATCTTTGAAGTTTAGAAAAAACATAAGTGTTGAGTCGATAATACGTAACCTACGATTGACTCTATCATAATCAAATAGAGGAGGAGATATCATCTTTTTGCTTTGGCGTTCCGCTAACTTGTGTAGCAAGTTTGTCATGTCGGAACCCCTTACATCTTTCCCTCTATAATGAACTTTCTTTATCTCTTCCTGAAGTTTACTTTTACTAATTCCATCTCTGAGATCATTAATATGACTTTCTACTATTACACGGACAAGATAGTAAGAAAGGTATAATCCATTTATGATTTGTCCACTATCGGAAATACTTTCTAACGACCGTATATGACTTGAAGCATATTCATCCACTTTTTTCTCTATTGATTTTTCTAAACAATCTTCATTGTTTATTTTCAATGTTATTTTTTGCCTCTTTACTACATCACTCTCAAGACAAATCTCTTTACAGAGTTCTTGAACAATTCCTATATTACCAAAAGCAATTTCTTTCACTTCAGTTTTCACAACTTCAGAAAACTCTATATTCAATAACTTGGAACCTTTTAAAATAACTTCATCGAAATCTTTTGGCAACCATGGCTCGACTGGTATTTCTACTAGTCTGTCAATTAGATCTCTATTAAACTGTAACAGTCTATTCTTCTCACGCCAAATACCTAATATAATAAATCTAACATTATTTTCTTGGAAAAGCCTTAGATCAATAGACAGTATTCTTTGAACTTCTTCTTCTAGGTAATGAAAGTTCTCTATAATAATGAATTTATTGAACTTTACTTCTTTTAATAATTCACTTACATCCTGACTAATACTTAAATTATATTCAATATCGTGAGACACTTCACTACTTTTAGTACCCCCAGATATTTTACCAGATATATCAGCCCCTCCTTCTCCGAAAAAAGGTAACATGGCTTTAAATGTTGTCTTGAATGTCGCTTCTCCACTTGAACTGATTTCCTTTTCTTTTGAACTGATTATTTTAATACCTAATTGTCTTAACAGTGAGGCGTATATATGTTTTGTAGTCATGGCTGTACTACAACCAACTGTAATTGAGTTTTCTTCAGGTATATGCTGTTGAACTAATGCAGATTTCCCTTGTTTTGAAGAACCATAAATGACAATATGTTTATCACCTTTTAATTCTTCTTCAAACTTCATGTCTACATTTTCTCTATTATAATAACTAAGTACTCTTTCTTTTTTCACTCCAAAAACGTCTTTCACATTTATTTCTCCCATGAGTTCCTCCCAAGTTGTAGTCTTTAAAAATAATGCTAATAAGATTATTACAAAATATTCTACTAGTATATCTTCACCATACTTCTGTAATTGAATTGACTTTAGCGCATCTGTGCATCACGCAAACGGTAAATAATTCCCAACGGTGTCGAATTTGTGTGATGCAAAGGTGCGTGTACTAAGTCACCTATGCATCACACAATCCAAGAACTATTCAGAATAGCATCAAAGTTATATTTGCATAGGTAGACTCAATCTATAATTCTTAGTTATCAATAACCTATTACTTGAAAGTTTCGCCAAGCTGATCGAAGTCCCGACAGCTGTTCAGACATGTAAAACTTCTGGACTCCGAAAATGAATTGACGCGCGTTAATGAAATGAACAGCGCCTCTTTCAATGCTTTCCATTGCTCCTCGTTCCGCACACTCTCAAGCAGCAAAATGACATGAGAACTTTCCCATCCTTTATAACTATGATAGCTACATACTTTCAGCTGGCCCTTCCCTGGCTGGAACTTCCACTTCTCATTGCGCCGTTCCTGTTGATTCGCATTGCCGGCAAGGTCGTACACGTGAGAAGCCGTAAATCTAGTTTCGTTATGGAGATGCCGGACCACATTGACGCCGGTAGTTTCTTTCATTGTGATAATTGCAATGTCTTCAATGGTACTGATACCTTGATCTAGAATTTGCTGAATGATTTCCCGAGTCCGGGCATTTCGTTCTTCCGGCGTAACGATATTTTCCCACGCTATCGTAGTAAATAAGTCGCCCTGCTCATTCACTCGTTCAATCTCTGACTCGAATTTTAACATCTCGTCCAACTTGGCAAGCTGATGAATAATCAGTTGCGGCAGGCGATGGCTACTCTTCAAATGACCTACCTGCCCACGGAAGCCGATTCCTTCAATCTCATTGCCGTCTGTAATCCAGATACCTTGCCCGTCGTAAATACTCTGCGCTTTGTCATACATGACGAGCAACTCGCCGTCTTTTGTATAAAATTCTTTTAAGAAACGAATCCAGTCGCCCTTAAAATCCTGTCCTTCATCAATTAAAATTGTATCGTACTGAAGATGGCTTGGATGTTCTTCGTTTAGTTGATCTGTCACCGTTGCCATCACTCCATCCATGTATTCTTCGACAGAATCCAAGTTACCTCCCGCCTGTACACCGAGCTCAGTTCTTATCGTTTTCACAAAACCATGGAAATGTGAAATCGTTAAACGACTTCGGAGCAACGAACGGTCTCCTTCGCCGAACTGCTGGCTGCAAAGATCGCGGATATAGTGGCGGAGTGTAATGTTAAACGTCAGTAGCAGTACACGCTGTCCGTCCTTAATCGCTTCTGCCGCCTTTGTTGCCAAAATAAGCGTCTTGCCTGAACCAGCCACACCGCCCCAACGCCTGATGCTACCTGTTTTGATAGGCACGAGCGTCTGTTGCTCCGCTGTCAGGCGAACCGGCTCTTTCCGCCCGCGCGCATAATCGCTCGGTCGGAGCACTTCTTCCACATTGTCAACCAACTTCTGCATATACTGTTTTGGATGCTGTGCAAACTTAGAACTCTTGTAATAAAGAACCGCAGGAAACTTATCGAATTTGCGTTGTCCTTCCTGCAACTCCTTGAGATCACTCTTTGTCCAAACAAGGCACTTCCTCGGATCTGGATTCCCACAAAATTCTAGAGCGCGTTCTCTGCTTGCTTTGTGAAAATATACAATAGGCGTAATCATCGCATAAGCATTAATTCCTGTTTCATCAGCTTCTACATAAGATGAAAGCTCATACTTCAGGAGCAATTCTTTGTAATCCATTGCTTGTTTGACGGGATTCCGGTTCATATAACGTTTGTTCGTCCCGAGCACTAGTCCTCCGTTTTTATATTGCGGCGGTTGGAGGTGCCAATCCTTTACCTCAATGACGATAATTCCTTTTTCGCGATGGGTTAAAATGAAATCCGGATGCAGAGAGTTAATTACCGGCTGATCATAAATTGTCCAGCCTTCCAGAAGCGGTATAGAGCAGAGTGTTTCCAGTAAATATTTCTCGCCGTCTGTCTTGTCTTCCCGTGTATTCGGATTCTCTACCACTTTTATATCAATGATATTTGTCATTTTACTCCTTCTTTCGTTTGCAATTTCCCCAAATCTCGGATTAGACCCCGGCTTTAGTTAGGAGCATGTGGACAACACGCGATTTAGGAACTATTCAGAATAACGCCGAGGTTGTGTCGTGCACAGTAGACAATTATTAAAGTTTTTGTCGTGTCTGTATTTAGTTGCATAGCTATGATATAGGTATTATATCGGTTTTAATTGGAGATATTTTACTGTTTACAGGAGATTAATTAGGAGACTAATTATATTATTGATCTTGTAAACATAAAAAAATAAAAACACGCTATTTGCAGTGTAGTTAATTGTAGTAGACTACGGAGTCTGGTTTACACATGATTATATTTTGCAAATCAGGTATAATAAGAACAAATATTCGTAAGGTGGTGTATCGCAATGGATCAACAATTTAATTTCCATGCACGGATTTGCGGAAAATTACTCGGAGACGGCTGCCTGATAAAACAAGGAAATAGACAGCCAAGATTTCAATTCATGCACCGAATAGAAGATGTAAGCTGGGCACAGTACTGTTATGAACGCTTACAAGATTTCTTGCCCCTATCGCCTCCAACCTACTCCAAAGTCGCTGATCCGCGTCTGAGTAAACGATACTCAGAAAGATATATAGTGCAATCGCGAACGCATCCAACCATCACCAATCTTTACGCGACTTGGTACCCAGAAGGAGAAAAAGTCATTCCACTTGAATTCCTTGACTCTTATCTAAATGAAGAAGCATTGTCCTGGTGGTACCAAGACGACGGACATCTGAAAATAGTTAATGGAACAATGAAAAAAATAATACTTTCAGCCGACAGCTTTACTACCTTTGAAAATAATTATTTGATTCAACTGCTGTTCAAAAAGTTCAAACTACGCTTTTCACTAGATGGACAGAACCGGCTCATACTCTATGATCAGTTTCAAATCATTTACTTTCTTAAAATGATTTCTCCTTGGCTGAGCCCTGCGATGACACGCAAGGCAGCTGTTGTATTACCGTTAAAACCAATCGCCAAAAGAACAACTGTTTACCTGCCATCCACAATTAACTTACGGAAACCGACTGCAGAAATCAATGAAAGGCTTGTTAAGCTTTACTCACTTTTGTGTGAAGAGAAGAAATCAGTCTGTCTTAACACGACTTTTAAAGAGTTTGAACAACTAACATTAGTTGACGACGTGCCGACAATTGGTTACCAGATTGTTATTCAAGAGCCTTATTGTGACTTGTTGGCTAGGGTTCGTCAGCAGACTGGGTTATCTGTAAGTTTATTAGTCGAGTATTGCTTTCTCAAATAGCTTAAGAAATTCGAAGAGCTTACTTTCATGAAACTGGTTAACTTGATGTAATCATTAGTATTCAGAATTAATTTTAAGATATTAAGCGAGTTCACCTGTGTATCATACAACCCGATAACAATCAAGAATAGTGTCTGAACTGTGTGTTGCAAAAGTGTGTGTCCTAATAATACTTACTATTCCTCTAAAATACTAATTATTATTCTAGAAGAGTTCCAAATTCAAAGTAAACATTAATTATTTTTAAAATTAATTCAAAAATAAGTTTATACAAATCAAACATTTTACCTAATATATCATTTTACACCACTCTATAAACCTAGCCTTCATTTACGAATCTCAAGTCAACATATATGCTAGAATCTTTTAAAGCATCTTTTTAACCAATAGTAATAATAGATTTCCTGTATTCCCATTGAAAAATAGGCATCATAATTACTGACCTTAGTTTTTCACATGGATAACTTTGAATTACTTTTTGAATTGCATGAAAAGAAATAAACAAGAAAAAGTGCCAACTTATCACATGATAGGTTGGCACTTTTTCTGTTATTTGAAAATAATAAATTGAAGGTCGGATATTTGCAACATGTTTCATCTTTATCTTCTAAAAATGTATTTCAATCATTTTCATTTTTTATAATACTTTTAGAAGTTGTATATCTTAAATAATATTCATTACTGAAAAATATTTTGAGTGCCTGTGTACTGGACTTCTATGATTGTTTAAGCAAACATAGAATTTATTACACGGATACAGTTCACTAAAGTACCCTATACAAATTAATTTTACTCAGGTAATTGCGTCACGGCTTCATCTTCTACTATAACCTCAACTAAACCACTTTCATTACTGTTTGTATTTGTTAGACTAACCTTAATTGTAGACTCTACAAATTGTAATTTTAGGCTTATTACTAATTCGCCTTCTTTAGTTGCAACAGCAGTCCCCAGTAACGTTAAACCATCTGCTTTGTATACTTTAACAATATCCTTAACAGCCAATCCTGTCAGAGTAACAGTGTCAGCGATACCTACATTGTTCGCTACTGTAATCGTACTGCTCACGGGAGCCGTCGTCACTTTTTCAGCCGCAATGGCTGCTTTGGTCTTGTCACTTTCTAGACTATTGACGTTCGTCACACTGACCTGAACCTCGTCTTCAGTCAACTGCGCTTTCAAGCTAACTGTGACTTCGCCTGC
>NZ_PDYV01000015.1:0-74106 GCF_002743235.1 Sporosarcina sp. P25 | reverse complement strand
GTAGTTGGGGGTTTCCCCCTGTGAGAGTAGGACGTTGCTAGGCATGCGAAGCCATTCCCTTTGGGGAGTGGCTTTTTTGTGTTTTATTATGGAAATGAACTGAATCCCAAGTTGAGTAATCTCGTGGATATTGGTTGTTCACTCAGTGAATCAGAGAAAGCGCGCTATCGTCCAGCAAAACTGCTCTATGAAATGCATTGACCGCTCTATCGCCTCGCTTATTCGCTCTATCCGTTTGCTCAAGCGCTCTATTGTCTTGTTTATCCGCTCTATCAATCAGCTAAAGCGCTCAATCCCCACGCTTATCCGCTCAATCACACGTCTTAAGCGCTCAATCCCCACGATTATCCGCTCAATCAAACGTCTTAAGCGCTACAATCCCCACGGTTATCCACATCACGCCCCTCAGCAAGCAATCTTATCAGCCACACCAACCATTCAATCACCAAAAGATCATCAACTTTACTCCACATCCACTATTTTCCCCAGGAAATAACTAAATTTCTCTTTAAAATTTCATTTAACCTAATAGTCTATGACTTGTTGGGGTATATTGATAGTAAGACACGTACGATAGCAGGGGAGGGATTTCTATGTTCATGACTATAATTAAACGCTTCTTTAAAGAACGCTTTTTTGATCAGGCGGCGCAGAACGCTTACTATTTGTTGCTTTCGGTATTGCCTTTTTTGCTTGTAGTGCTGTCTATTGTACAATTCTTACCTGTAGAAGAGGCTAGTATTTTAGCGTTGCTACGTCCATTTGTGCCAGATGAATCTTTTCAGCTGATTGAGCAAAGTGTTCAGTCTGTACTTTATAAAAGTCATGGCAAGTTACTAGCACTCAGTGTGCTAGCTGCATTATGGACCACATCCATTGCGGTACAATCATTTGCCCGTTCATTGGACATGGCGAATCGGAGGCTTCATCAGCAACCGCTATGGATTAGCATAATCCGTAATCTCGGTGTAACGATTCTATTCATGCTTATCGTACCGATGTCTCTATTTTTGCCGTTGATTGAAAAACTTATGCATACAGTCATTGCGTATTATGATGTGCTAGATGCATGGGAAGGCTGGTTGTATATTTGGCCCAATATAAAATGGGGTCTTGGCACATTCTTTTTATTTTTGTTCTTCTTATTATTTTATCAACTTATGCCAACGGGAAAGATGAAATGGAAAGAGGCGTTGCCAGGAGCTTTGCTTTCAGCATTTGGCTGGCAGTTAGTTTCATTATTATTCGGAGAGTATGTATCACGGGTGGATTACTCTAGGCTATATGGACAATTAGCCGGGATTATCATGCTAGTGTTATGGTTTTATCTAACGGCAGTAATTATTATTCTTTCTGGATTATTGAATGCAGAGTGGAAAAGGAGGAGACGGATTACATGAAGATTTTAGTGGTGGATGATGATATACATATTTTGGAATTGGTGAGTATTCATTTGCGACAGGCAGGGTATACCGTCGTGAAGGCAATGAATGGACTAGAGGCACTTGAGGTAGTCGACAAGGAGTGGCCAGATTTAGCGGTGGTAGATGTGATGATGCCAGGCATGGATGGCTATACGCTAACGAAAAGGCTTCGTGAAGATACGGAAATCCCAGTTTTGTTGTTGACAGCTAAAGGCGAGATGGAGGACAAGGAGCGTGGCTTTTTGGCTGGATCAGATGATTATTTGGTAAAGCCATTTGAACCGAAGGAGTTATTGTTCCGGATCCATGCTATTTTGAGACGTTATGATAAAGCGGTAGACCGGATGATTCAGGTCGGTCCTTTAGTGATCAATCGCCAGAGTTATGAAGTAGTGCTTGGTAAGAAGTCATTATTGCTTCCATTAAAAGAGTTTGAATTGTTGTCAGTGTTAGCTTCTCGCCATGGTCAGGTGTTTACGCGCGAAGTGTTAGTAGAGCGCGTATGGGGCTTTGATTATGAAGGAGATGAACAGACGTTGAGTGTGCATATTAAACGTTTGCGGGATAAGCTCGAGAAGCTTACGAGTCAGGTGAAGATTGTGACGATACGTGGTGTTGGGTATAAGCTTGAGGTTTTGGAATGAAGTCGCTGTACGGGAAGTTTCTCGTCTTAACAGTTGGGATCATGGTGTCAAGTGCGATAGTAGCGTTCCTTTCCGTCAACACCTATTACCACCGATATTTAAAAGATGAGAACGATGCGAAGAATGTTAAAGTTGCCGAGGAGATTGCTTTGTTCATCGAGGCGAATGACAGCATAAATTTACCAGCCTACTTTGATATGCTGGCCGGAGCGGGGTATAAGCTGCTCGTCAAATCGCCTGATGGTGACTCGATTGTCTACGGGGAAGCATTTCGGGATGATAACCTAGAGTATGGAGCGGTTCAGAAGGTCTATAGTGGCCAAGTCTATCATGGTATGCGGGACCTAAAGGCAGAAACGTTTGTGACGGGTTATTTCTCTAATGAATCCGCTAATACAGTAGGTGTACCGTTTATGTACGATGGAAAAACGTATGCATTGTTTTTGCGACCAGATATTAAAATGCTCTTCACGGAAATCCACTATTTGCTCGGTGGCATGGTTATAGTCATGGCGATTATCAGTATTCTCGCGATGCTCGTCGTTGCGCGGAAGCTGATTGCACCAATTGTTGTATTGACGAGAGCGACGAAGAAGGTAGGCGAGGAGCAGTTCACGAGTGAGCTGTCGATTGATCGTCGAGATGAAATTGGGCAACTGGCGAATAGCTTTCAACAGATGATTGATCGTTTGAGTGAGAATGACCAAATTCGAAAAGCGTTTGTCAGTGACGTATCGCATGATTTCCAGTCACCATTATTGAATATTAAAGGATATGCAGATTTGTTAATGGATGAAGAGTTACCAGCTATTGAGCGTATACGTTATGCGGGAATCATCCAGTCTGAAACAGAACGCCTATCGACTTTGACGAAGCAGCTACTATTGTTGACATCACTCGACCAGCTTATCTCGCCATTGCAGAAAAAAGTATTCCGTGTGGATCAGCAAGTGAAAGAAACTGTGCGAAAAGCACAATGGTTATTGCAAGAAAAAGAAATGTCCGTCATGCTTGAAGTGGATGACATCACGTATGAAGGTGATCCTGCATTTCTTGAGAAAGTATGGGAGAATTTATTGTCGAATGCACTGAAATATTCGCCGGATGGGGGAACGATTGACATCCGATTGACTGAGAGGAACAATGAGGTCTATTTCTCTATTGAAGACACAGGAATTGGTATGTCAACTGAAACTAAGAATCGAATATTTGACCGTTTTTATCGTGCAGACCACTCGAGAACGCGCGAAGTGGAAGGGACCGGTCTTGGATTATCTATTGTTGAACAGGTAGTACGTCTTCATGATGGCCGTGTGGAAGTGGTCAGTGAGTTAGGTAAAGGTACCCTATTCATTGTATATTTACCGAAGCTGTAACAGGCTGTTCATCTTCCGTTCATCTCGGAGTGTTATAATAAATGTAATATAAAGACGACAGGAGGAAATATAAAATGCAAGAAAAGTGGAGTGTACGATTGATTCGTATTGCAGCAATTTTTGGTTTAATTGGGACGGTTCTTGGTTCCCACATGGCAGGGGCCGGTTCGTATGCGTTCCGTCCGATTCACGCGCATATTTTACTTGTAGGCTGGTTGTCTGTGTTTTCATGGGGCGTGTTCTACAAGATTTACCGAGTCCGTGCTAGAAAGCTGTTAACACTGCAAGGCTGGACAGGGATTATCGGTTCGATTGGTTTAACGGCGGGAATGTGGTTGCAGTTCATGCAGCCGTTTAATATAAATGAAGTATTCTCGCTCATATTCTATATCGTAGGCGGTACCGTGTTATTAATAAGTTTTGCTTTATTCGTAGTTGTAACATTTATGATCGAAAAAACACCTGCTGCACGTCAATAAATAATTACCCAAGAATCTGGTTCACTCCGGATCCTTGGGTTTTTTGTTGTCGAATTTTACGGGAAAATTTTCACTGATAATCAGTAGTTTCAACAAATATTGCATCACTCCTATGACATACTAGAGCGACCTAACAGATGAAGGAGCGAATGACAATGACTGCTCGCAATCGGTTTCACCTCATTATGATTTGTTTTACTGTCTTGATTGCTGGAACGTTGTTAATTAAACAAACGGCGAGTTCAGAACAACAAAAGATCGAAACAATAGGAATAGATTATGCCTCGATGAATCAGTCCGTAGAAAAGGTGCTGAAAGATATGCCCGAAATAGCAAAGGAGCTGGCATCTATTCAATCCGGAAAGCATGAGAATCAGCTCGATCAATCATTTTCAACAAGTAAGACAGAGTTCCGTTTACGTGTGAAAAATAATCTTACTGAGCAAGAGCACTCTTCTCCGTTTCTGAGAGGTATCGCGGAGAAGCAAACAGAACATTATCAAGATGCTTTAGATATTGCAGAAGAAGCATATGGGATTACAGTAACGGAAGACGAAATAGATGCGTATATTGAAGAGAATGTATCGACAATTTGGGACGCGGAAAAACGAAAGTATGCGAAGTCGCTACAATTAACACTAAACGAACTGGACTATCAATTTGATCGAGACGTCTATGTGATGAATGTACTCTGGGAGAGAGTATTACCTATCGTGATGCAAGAGTTTCCGCGAAAGCGAGGCGAAAGTGGACAAGCATATGGAAAACGATTGAAGGAAGAGTTTTTCAGTGGTCAAGAGGATTCTGTTTAGGAAATGCTAATAATATAAATGCGAGAGACTAATCATGAAAGGAGATTAGTCTCTTTTCTGCTGTATACAGCACTAAAAGTTTAAGAGTTTTGTAAGAGGTGGTCATTATACTCGTATGAGTGAAGAATACGTCTATCGAAGGAGAAGGTGCAATGACTCGGAAATTTATAGGTTGGGCTCTTGTCATTGGCGGAGTGTTAATCGTTTGCTATCCGATGTTGAAGAATATCGCATACGACAAACAGCAACAGGAACTTCTTGAAGCCTTTGATCAGCTCGGTGCCATGGAAGACGTGGACTTTACGGATGAACCGGAAAGGGTATCGTCAGCGGAAGCACCAGTGGATAAGAAAAGCCCTTCACTTCAAGGTAGTCGTGGAATTGTCTCGATCGATAAAATTGACTTGAAGATGCTAATGTTCGATGGGGTTACGGAGAATGAACTCGGCAAAGGTGCGGGGATCATGGAGCCACAAAAAGACTTCACGAAACATAATGTTGGCCTTGCAGGACATCGTGCAGTAGCGGATGGCAAGCAGTTCAATCGGCTTGGAGAACTGGAAGTAGGCGATGACATACAGGTGAATACAAAGAATGAAATCCTTCATTACCGCATTACCGATACATTTATCGTACATAAAACAGACGTATCCGTATTAGAAGACAAAGAAACACCGCAACTCACACTCGTCACATGCACACCACTCGGTAGCTGGAATCCGCCCGACCGATTGATTGTGCAAGCAGAACTTCAAGAAGTGGAGAAGCGTTAACCAAGTTATTTATATCTACATATAGATAAGAGTTGTAAAAGAGGGATATTCATTTGAAGGGTCAGCAGCTAACGACCTTGCCATACACAATGAAGAGAGAAGAGGGGAAGAAATTTTGAAGAAACAGATCAACATATTCATGCTTACACTTCTGATCATCAGCCAAACTATTCTAGGGCCGATTGGTGCAAGTGTGGCTAGTGCGGAAAGCTTTCCGCAGTCTACGTCGAATGATGTAGGGAATGAAGAAAATAAAAGAAATTCTGCTGAGGCAGATACAGAGAAGGTTGAGGTTCCCGAACAAGATCTAGTTAAGCCCGAGGAGCCGAAAGAACCGGTAAAGCCCAAGCCAGAAAATGAAGGATCTAATGATTCTGAAGAACAACTAGATAAACCTTCTGTAGAATCTGATGAGAAACCGGATGAAAAACCGGTTATAAAACCGGAAACGAAACCTGAAGCTAAGCCCGAGTCCAAACCTGAAGCGAGACCCGAATCACCGTCTACAGATGAAACACAACCTGACGCAACTGACGACGAAGAAATAATCGACGAAGAAAAAGATGCTGAAGATGTAGATGCGGATGAGGAGCCTGCAGAAGAAGATGAGTCGGATGAAGAAGAAAAAGAAACTGTACCTGCCGGAGAACTACCGTCATCCGTAATTACAGATGCAGAGTTAAGAATAAATGATACTTTAATTTCAGGAACAGGTCCATTTACAGTGAAGAATGGAGACAACGCGACACTTAAATTTAACTTGGAACTTGCGGCTGGTCATACATATGGTCCAGGATCCACATTAAAATATACTTTGCCAGAAGTTTTCAATGGTATCACATTCCCTGAAGGAACTAATTTTGGTGAACTTGGTGTAATAACACAATCAGGAAGAGAAATAACTATTACTTTTAATGATTCGATTATTGATGAAGAGGGTATAGGAGCAGCACTAGAAAATGCAAAGTTTACAATCAGTGTTACGTTAAATAGTGTAGACAATGAAACTAATCAAAAAGTAGAATTACCAGGAAAACAAATTATTGAATTAAATTTCGCACCAGTGAATGGAAATTCAATTACCAAAGAAAATGGTGTAGCAAAACCTAGTGCTACGAACAGTGAATTTATAGAATGGGAAGTAAAAGTAAACACAGACTTAAAAGCAACTGGAACAGTAGCATTCAAAGATACGTTAACTACCAATACTGATAGTGGACATATTTATGATCAAAATTCCGTCGTGATTACGGAACTTTCTATGAAAGCAGATGGTAGTTATACAGAAACAGCAACTGGATTAACTCCAAACTTCAACGGAACCAATAAAGTAATGTCCATAAATCTAGATGGAACAAAAGCGTATAAAATTACTTATAAAACAATACCAGAAGACCCGGGTAATAATGAATCTGTACAGTATCATAATAAAGCTGAATATGGCGACGCGAAAAGTGAAACTAAATCTGCTACAGTTTCTTATGGAGCACCTTTAAATAAGAGCGTCTCTGAGAAACCGAATGGTTCAAACTTAGCAACAGAGTGGAAAATTGATTATAACTTCAATAACCGTACCATTTCGGAAAAGGATGCTGTTTTAAAAGATACATGGACTACAAGTGGTGGTGCGGGTACTGGTAAACAAGTTCTATCAGACTTCAATGTATATGAAGCGGATGGGACTACACCTGTAGCTGCAGGTGTATATACAAAAACAGACAATGGTGACGGTCAAGGATTTACGCTTCAATTCAATCAAGAAGTTACTAAACCATATGTCATTAAATATAAAACAACACCAAGCGATATCTTCGCTGCACAAGATTTCAAAGTAACAAATACGGTTAAACGTGAAGACATAGTAATTGGCGATAAGACAGCGTCACAATCTTATACCAAGAAAAGTTTTGTGTTGAACAAGACTGCTAATTCAATTGATTATGAGGCCAAAACAATTAAGTGGAGTATTACTGCTAACCAAGCGAATTACAGTTTGAATGCCAACTCTGTTTTTGAAGACAAGTTCACAAACAGTAATATGACTTTGCAGCAAGATACGCTTAAAGTTACAGTTGGGGGAGTCACCTTAGCAAAAGGCGCTGATTATACTGTAACTGATATTTCAAAGGACGGATTTAAAGTTACATTATTGAAGGCTGTTGATAAAGAAATAAATATTTCTTATACAACTGATTATGATATAAAAGATGTCGGTACGAATACTCGTGCTTTTAAGAATGATATTGTACTGAAAAATAGTGGCTTGCCTAAAGATCCCTCAGATTCTGCAGAGGCATCAATCAAACTTGAACAAAAAACAAATGGAAAAAAGGAAGGGAAGTACAACTATGCAACACAGGAATTTGAGTGGGAAGTAGAGTTAAACTTTAACTACAACGAGTTTACTAACGCTATCTTTGAAGATGTTTTACCGGATACTCAAAAGGTCACGGATATAAAGGTCTATTCAGGAACACTTAATTCAGCTGGTAACTTCCAACAAGGTGCTGCACTAACTGTTACTAATACTGCTAGTGAACCTAACAAAATCGTATTGGATTTAGGAGATATTACGACTCCACATAAAGTGGTGTACAAATCTAAAGACAAAGATGGAGTTTATCCAGTAACTAAAGATAATATTTCAATTAAAAATCAAGCTAAGCTAACACAGGACGGTAATCCTGACTTAACTTCTTCTTGGACAAAAACGGTAACTGTCAATTATACAGATAAATTGATCAATAAAACCGGAGTACAAGTAGACGGTACGGCAGGAATCAAGTGGAACTTTGAGTTTAACTATGCGCAGTCAAATCTGCAGAATGTAGTTATTACAGATACAGTAGGAGCTAGCGAAGGATCTCCTGATCAAATTATAGATCGCGACTCATTCAAAGTATATGAAGTAGCCTTGACAGGTTCAGAATCTATACCATCAATAGGTAAAACCGAATTAAAAAGCGGATACACACTAAACGTAGATAACAAGAAGGGTAAATTCACATTGACCCTTCCAGATGGTAATAAAGCGTATTACGTTGAATATGAGACTACTTATTTCGGACCTAGCGGCGCTAATTCAAATGCCACAAATAACGTCGAAGTGAACTATATAAGTACTGAAGGATTACATGCTTCTGATAGTTCACCAATAAAGAATTTTACGTACGGAAACTCAGGATCAACGACTAAGGTTCCATTTGTTGCGATTAAAATTGATGGAGTAACAGGTTTGCCAATGGCAGATGTTACTTTTACTTTATTTAGTGAGTACAGACCAGGAAAAGCACTAACATCCGCGAAAACAGATGCGAATGGAGTATTTGATTTGGGGATGAACTTAACAGAGGGTAAATATACTTTAAAAGAAACCACAGTAGATGGATATGATAATCCTGGAGATATACACTTCACTTTGCATCGCGATTCTGTCCAAAAAAGTGGAACATACGCAGGGAAACAAATTGTAAACATTGAAAACTTCCCGACAGGTTATGAAGATAAGATATGTAAAGATTTTGTTCTAACAGCAAAAGATGTAGACGGAATGCCAGTTTCGAATAAAGAACTTATACTGACTAACAAAGCGACAGGCCAAGTGTCAAAAGTTACTACAGGTACGGATGGCTTAGTTAAGATTCCTTCCAGCGGAAACAATAAAATTAATGCAGGGACGTATACTGTAACTACTGCAGACAATTCAGTGTTAAAAGACGTGAAGATAAATTACACCGAAGATTGTGAAGCATCTGTGCAGCCAGCTCCATCATGTGATTCGTTTACAATTACAGTACAAGATAAAGATCTGTCTGCACGTCCAAACGTTTCTGTAACATTGAAACATACAACCGATGACTCAGTAGACGTGATTACTGTAAAAACTGACGATGAAGGTAAAATTAAATTACCTTCAAAAACAACTACAGCAGGTATTTATACTGTGTACGAAGGTAAAATACTTCTCGGTCAGGTGAACGTCACGTATAAGAGTGATTGCATCGCATCCGTAGGTGAAGGAGCACAATGTGAAAACTTCACGTTAACGGTGATAGATGCAGACGGAGAGCAGCTTGTTAACAATATTACTATAAAGAAAGCCGATAGCGTTGATCAAGCGATAGTAGGTACAGCAACTGCAGAAAACACACTATCTTTTGAGGCACTTGCACCAGGAAAGTATGATGTATATGAAGATAGTGAAAAATTAGGTAGCTTCACAGTGAATGAAGAATGTGAATTTGTATTTACGCAAGAGTTGAAATGTGAAGAATTCACAATTATTATTGAAGATATTAAAGGTGAAATTCGACCAAATCTTACTGTAAAATTAACACATAAAATTGATGGTACCGTAATTAAAACATCTACTGATGCTGCTGGTAAGATCAAATTACCTTCAACAACTACAGCAGGAATTTATACTGTATACGAAGGTAATATATTCCTTGGCGAAGTAAACGTCACGTATAAAGACGTTTCTTGTAAAGATGTAGTAGGCGAGCTATCTAAATGTGAAACGTTCACGTTGACAGTAAGAGATGCTGATGGAGAATTACGTGAGGCAGGCATCGACATTAAGATTACAAAAAAAGATGAGACTGCCGAATTCAAAACGATTAAAACAACTACTGGAGGTATAGTTTCTATTCCGAACCTTCCACCAGGAGAATATGACGCTTATGAAAATGGTGAAAAAATCGGTAGTTTTTCATCGAATGATAAATGTGCAACTGAATTAGAATTAATTCTAACATGCACAAACTTTACCATTACCGTTGAAGATCAAGATGGTGCAATTCGTCCGAATGTTACTGTATCTATGAAGTATAAAGATGATAGTACAGTAAAGACGATGACTGCTAAATCAAATAAGGATGGAAAAATCGTATTAAGCATAGATACTAAACCAGGTATTTATGAAGTCTATGAAGGAAAACAATACGTCGGCGATGTAAAAGTCACATATCTAACTGATTGTGAAGCTTCAGTGGGCAAAATGGCAACGTGTGAAACATTTACGTTAGCAGTAAAAGACGTTGACGGAAAGTTATTCCCAACTGGAACGGAAATTACTATTAAAGAAAGAGGCAGTACAGATACATTTAAAAAAGGAATAGTGGATGCAGATGGAAATGTTTCACTTCCAAACCTTCCACGTGGAAATTATGTTGCATTTGTTGGCGAAGAGGAACTTGGTAACTTTAAATCTGATGCTGATTGTAAAGCGTCAGTTCAACCACTGCCGACATGCACAGACATAACAATTACTATTAAGGACCAGGACGGAAAACCTCGTGCTGGTATTATGATATCAGTGAAGAAGGAAAAGAAAAATGTTCCTTTCTATACAGCTAAAACAAATGCTCAAGGTGAAATGAAGGTTCCGCTAACTGATATTCAAAATGCTGGTGGTCCGGGTCAATACTTTGTTTATGAAGGCGATTTGTTTATTAAAGAAATTGAAGTCAGTTATAAAGATTGTATAGCTGAAGTTTCAGCAGCTGCTCCTGTATGTGAAGATTTCACACTAACTGTCCAGTATAGAAGTGGAGAAGTTCGTCCCGATGTTGAAGTGATAGTAAAAAGTATAACGGGAGAAACCATTATTAATGCAAAAACAGATAGAAATGGTCAAATCAAAATCGATAATAAGAAAATGAAGCAGGGCACATATCAAGTATTTGAAAAGTCTTCTCTTATTAACTCATTCAAGGTAACTGATACATGTTCAGCAACAGTTAAGCCTAAACCACTGCCGCCTCAACCTGAAGTGTGTACAGACTTTACAATTGCTGTATTTGAAGAAGGCAACCCAGCAAGACCGGACATTGAGGTGGTCTTGAAAGACGGAGACAAAGAAGTGGCAAAAGGAATAACAAATATTAATGGAGATGTGAAAATTTCCAAATCGGTTCTGCCGAATGGTGACTATGAGGCATATGTGGATGGCAAAAAAGTTGGTACTGTGAAAGTAACGGATACTTGTCATGAAACAATCACCATCCCAACTAATCCAACATGTGAGAATTTCACCTTAACGATCATGGAAAACAATAATCCGATCATAAAAGGTAAAGAAGTTATCTTAAAGTCAGGTGACAAAGAAATCACAAAAGGCAAAACAGACGTAACAGGAAAAGTAGTATTCCCAATCAACGTTAAGCACGGGAAGTATGATGTAATCGTTGATGGCAAAAAAGTCGGGACAGTTACCGTAACAGAAACGTGTGAAGGCACAATTTCATATGCTCCTGTATGTGACGACTTTACTGCTACCGTAACGAAAGATGGTAAACCAGTAAAAGATAAAGAAATCGTCTTGAAAAAAGATGATAAGGAAGTAGCAAAGGGTAAGACGGATAAAGACGGCAGAGTAACATTCCCAGGTAAAATGCCGACAGGAGATTACGATGTCTATGTAGAAGGAGAAAAATCAGGTAATGTAACGGTTGGAAATCCTTGTGAAGCAGGAACCATTGTATTGGCTCCAACTTGCGAGTACTTTACGCTCACAGTGTATGAAGACGGTAAACCAGTAGGCCCGGGCAAACAGATCACGCTGAAACAAGGTGAGACAGTTAAAGCGGTGGGTACTACAAATGCACAGGGGAAGATTGTGTTTGATATTGCAAAGTTAGCTAAAGATGAGTATGATGCATACCATCAAGAAGTAAAAATAGGAAAAGTGAACGTTACGAATACATGTGAAGAGACATTGACTCTAACGCATGCACCAGTATGTGAAGAGTTTACTGTAACGGTAACAGAAGACGGTAAATCGGTAGGGGCAGGAAAAGAAGTTATCTTGAAAGATGGAGATAAAGAAGTAGCAAAAGGTATAACAAATACCGATGGAAAAGTAATATTTCCCGGGAAATTACCGAATGGAGCCTATGATACATCCGTAGATGGTAAGGCAACAGGTCCTATTACAATTACAAATTCATGTGAAGCTGTCCTAAATGTAGAAGGATCATCTGGTGGCGGTAATCCAGTGGATCCAAACGAACCAGGTAAACCAGGCGAGCCGGTAGATCCAAACGAGCCAGGAAAACCGGGCGAGCCAGTGGATCCAAATGAGCCAGGAAAACCAGGTGAGCCAGCAGATCCAAATGAGCCGGGTAAACCAGGTGAGCCAGCAGATCCAAATGAGCCAGGAAAACCGGGCGAGCCGGTAGATCCAAACGAGCCAGGAAAACCGGGCGAGCCAGTGGATCCAAATGAGCCGGATAAACCAGGTGAGCCAGCAGATCCAAATGAGCCAGGAAAACCGGGCGAGCCGGTAGATCCAAACAAGCCAGGAAAACCGGGCGAGCCGGTAGATCCAAACGAGCCAGGAAAACCAAGCACTCCATTGACACCGAGCACACCAAATATACCAGCCGGTTCTATTGGAGCCGCTGGAAGCAATACGAATGGCAGTAATGGCACTATCAGTAGTATTAGTGGAAGTAAAAACCCTAACACCTCGACAGGCAGCAATTTACCTCAAACAGGTGAAATTTATCCAATCATCCCAATCACACTAGGAATCTTGCTGATTGCAGGTGGTGTATGGGTTTTACGCAGAAAGAAGCATGCGTAAAAAATAAGTAGAAATTAGAAAGGTCAGCCACTTATGGGGCTGACCTTTTTTATAGTTCGTTTAAGAATTTTGTAAGAGTTTAACAGTATATTATATAAAAGAAGAAGAGTATCTCACAAAGGGGTGGACTATATGGCTTCTTCAAATTTTATGTATGATTTAGATACAAAAGAATACCTTTCAAATAAATTAAAGAATTTGTCAAAAAGACATGATCAAGTGCCCGTTGCAGGTTGTAGCAGTAGCTCAAAAGAATCTGTTCAGGAGTTAGAAAAAGAAATACTTTATTGGCGACAGCTTGCATGTCAAGACGACCTAACGAAATTACCAAACCGAAGAGCGTTTTACTTCACAATTGAATCTTACCTTCGAAAAGCAGATGATCAAGCAGAAAAGGTAGCATTTTTCTATATCGATATTAATCAATTTAAATTGCTTAATGATACGTATGGACATTGTGAAGCTGATAAATTATTGCAGGAACTAGGGCGTCGATTACAGGCATTCTCTGCAGTAGAAGAAGTTTTTCATTTTAGTGGTGATGAATTTGTCATTATTTATCGTTATCAAAATGATTTCCGATTAAAAATTAGTAATATCCTATCAACTTGTAATAAACCATTTCAATTGGCAAATGAAGAGATAAAAATAAACATTAGTATTGGAACTAGTTTATATCCAGTGCACAGTACAGATGTTGCTACATTGCTTGAATACGCTGATTCGGCCATGTACTCGGCAAAGCGCAGTAAAAACAATACGTATTATTTATATCAATAAATATATACAGATGAAGTTAGATTCTATTAATCTGAGACGGGAGGGGACAACTATGATTGCATACATGATAAATGATTATTATATATGTACGTCCTACGAAGAAGTATCTTCACTACTTCATGATATTTTGCATCACTCGCGCTTACCAAATACTATGGAGATATATATATTTCATATTTGCAAAGGGAACTTAAATATAGAAAAACAAGAATTCATATCAGACAATGGATTAGTAATTAATTTGTCCTATAAAAAGTGTGAGGATATATATTACAATATAAATTAGACAGTAATTGGGAGGATAATGAATGCAAAAGATGAAAATAACAATTGTATGGACAGTCTATGAATAAAAGGTTATGGTTGATTGTCCCCTTTTTTGTAGTGGTTTTAATAGCCTTTCGACTAATCTGGATCGATTCCAACCAAAATATTCACACAGTAACTGCTGAAAATGGAGTGATAGATCTACGGGGTATGGGTGATTTATCGGAGGATATATTGCTAAACGGAGAATGGAAGTTTTTTGCGGAAGAGTTTATTACTCCAGGTGAAAGTTCCAAAAGGGTACCATCATTAATTCAAGTACCCGCTGATTGGCAAGAACAATTTTCAGGTAACACGTCCTACGGTTATGGGACATATAGTTTGAAGATTTATGTAGATCGAGACGACACGAATATCTATCGATTGTATGCGAAGGACATCGTGTCTGCTTCGCGTTTTTTTGTGAATGGCGAGGAAAAGGTACAACTCGGAAAAACAGCAACGAATAGGAAGCAGGAAGAAGTCGACTATCGTCCTCAGACATTGCAGATAGAAAGTAACGCCGGGGAAATAGAACTCCTTATTCATGTATCAAATTTTCATTCATTGAAGACTGGCGGTATCATACAGCCGATGAAGTTTGGAGAGTGGTCGGCTGCAGAACAATCTGTATTTAAAGATTATGGTTGGCAACTTGCTCTTATGTCTATTGTAGGCTTGCATGGAGTATATTCATTTCTAATTTATTTCCTGTTTTCAAGGAAGAAGGATATGTTGTATCTTGCCTTATCTTTTCTCTCTGTAGCTATCTCGATAGCTATAGCAGATGATAAGTTATTGCTTTATTTCTTTCCGGAGATTTCATTTGCGGCTTGGTCGAAAATGAATGTAATCGTCTATTCAGGCGGTGTTTACCTAGTAGTATTGTATATTAAAGCTTTAGTGGATACTGTAGAGCACTCCTTTAGCAAGTGGGAGCGCTATTACTACCGGCTTCTAGGCATAGGATATGGAATACTCGTTATTTTGACACTTTTTTCAGTAGAGCTCGATGTACTGTTCCTCTATGCACTGATGCTTTTGATACCCTTACCGACTCCTTTTCTAATGTATCGGTTGTCGAAACGTGAAAAAGGGAACTATTTATTCTTTTTACTTGCAGGTATCAGTCTGATGTCTAGTATGATATGGGGATTATTTAAGGCGCAAATAATGCCGGAATTACCCTATTATCCCTATGAAATGCTCATCAGTTTGTTACTGTTTGGATTATTTTGGTTTAAACGTTTTTATATGGAGACGGAGAAAAGTCATAGTCTAGCTGCTTCACTACAAGAAGAAATTCATCAAAAAGATGAGTTTTTAGCCAATACATCGCATGAATTACGTAATCCTTTACATGGAATACTGAATATTACACAGACAATCTATGATAATGATCAGGATAAATTGTCACATGAGACAATTCGTAATCTGGAAACGCTTCTTTCTGTTGGTCGACAAATGACTATAGTTTTGAATGATTTGCTAGATAGAGAACACTTAAAAGATAATAAGTTACAGCTCGAGCAACAAGATGTCAAAATCTTGCCGATTCTGACAAATGTATTTGATACACTTAAATTTATGAAAGAGGGTAAATCTGTATCACTCGAACATTCCATTCCAGTTCAGTTCCCTAATATTATGGCGGATGAAAACCGATTGTATCAAATCCTGTTTAATCTAGTTCATAATGCGATAAAATTTTCAGCAGAAGGAGTAGTTCATGTATCAGCCGATGTGCAGAATAGGATGGCTGTCATTCGGGTAGCCGATGAAGGAATCGGCATGTCTCCAAAAGATGCACATATGATATTTCAACCCTATAAACAGGCAGAATCGGGTATTACCTCTACTGGGGGTGGGGGACTTGGTTTAGGATTAAGTATTTGTAAACAATTGATTGAAATGCATGGAGGAACGATTATTGTAGAAACGAAAGAGAATGAAGGCTCTACTTTCACATTTACACTGCCTCTTTCAGAACATCAACAACAACAGAGTTATATTCCCGTTCCAGACACAGTTCAACAAAAATTGAAATCTCTTGATTCAGGGACATCCTCGGCAAGTAATGCTACGGAACGTATTTTAGTCGTTGACGATGATCCAATGAACCTTCAAATTATTAAGCAGATGCTAAAAGCGGATGGATATTTGGTTGTAACGTGTACTTCAGCAAATGAAGCAATCAAAGAGTTGGAACGTGGATATTGGAGTCTAGTAATCTCGGACGTCATGATGCCATATATGTCCGGCTATGAGCTGACACGCGAGTTGCGAAAGCGATTTTCACTGGCAGAGCTACCCATTCTATTGTTGACTGCCCGGACCCAGCAAGTTGATATTCAAATGGGGTTTGACGCAGGAGCTAATGATTATGTTAGAAAACCAGTAGAAAAGGTTGAGCTGATCATGCGTGTACGGGCGTTGACGAATCTAAATCAAACGATTGTTGAACGGATACAAATGGAAGCGGCATGGCTACAAGCACAAATACAACCGCATTTCCTGTTCAATACACTTAATACAATTAGCGCACTCAGCGAGATTGATCCGGAAAAAATGGTGAAGTTACTGGATAAATTCGGAACATACCTTGAGCAAAGTTTTACAATCCAAAATCTTGCATCAACTGTCTCTTTGGAGAAAGAACTGGAATTAGTAGAGGCTTATATATATATTGAAAAGCAACGCTACGGAGACCGTTTGCAAGTTGAGATGGATATTGCACCAGTCCAAGTTGAAGTACCCCCTCTATCCATCCAAACATTGGTAGAAAATGCGATAGAACACGGCGTGCTGAAGCGACCTGAAGGTGGTACTGTATGGATTAAAGTGTCGGAATGTGACGATACAGTAGATATATCGATTTCTGATAATGGATTAGGGATGGAACAAGATCTAGTAACGCTTCTGCAAACGGATACGAATATCCAAGCAGGTGTAGGCTTACCGAATACACATAAACGACTTCGCCAGTTGGGTTATTCAGGATTGACAATCGATAGTATACCGAAGATAGGCACTGTCATTCGATTCTCTATAGACAAATAGTAAAAGGAAGAAAATCAATACGATTTTCTTCCTTTTACTCATATATTAGCACACAATATTTGATTAAATAATTCATTGGTAGATTCACTAGGGGATATTCCTAATTCTTCAATCAACTTCTCTTTGAAGTTATGATATGCCTTGATAGCCTCAGTTCTTTTACCTTGTTGCAGATAGTGTATTAAAAGTTGCTGTAGAGCTTGTTCTGAATATGGATCCAAAAGAACTAAACGTTCCAGTGAAGTTTGGAGTTGGGGAGTATCCTGATGAATTGTGTAATAACTAATCATTCGGTGAAGTAATTTTATCGCCTGCTGTTTCATATGTTCGGCATGTGTGTAAGACCAATCATAACCTTCTAATTCCAGGTAATCACCTTTATACTTTTGAATACTTTTTCAAACTTCTCAATAGTAGCATCTGTCGCGTTGATATGTTGCTGAACGAGTTGATTCATTTCCAGTGCATCGCAGTGGAAATTCACTAATTCTAGGCGATAGCTTTGATTGGTAAAAACAATCACTTTGGAAAACCCTAAACTCTCTAGTGTTTTTCGTAAATGGGAGAGAGTGGTATGTAGTTGTATCTTAGCTTTCGAATATTCAGTATCGGGCCAAAGCGTTTCAATTAGTACATCACGATGGATTAATTCTTTATGATGCGTAAGGAAATAGGCAAATAGTTCTTTAATTTTTATCGTTTTCCATTTAACAAACTCTTGCTTATATTGCACAATGAATTCTTGGAAACATTGTATTTCTAATTGTTTTCCAGATTCAGGTTGTAAAATGGAGGCAGAAGAGAGTGCTTGTGTTAATCGTGTAATAGTTTTTTCAAGACGCTCATTTGTAAGAGGTTTTAGTATGAAGTCAATGGAATTTAACTCGAATGCCTGTATTGCGTAATCACGATAAGCTGAAACAAATACTATTTTAATCGTTGGATCTATACTTAAAAGATGTTCAGCCAGATCTATTCCATCGATTCCAGGCATGGAAATATCCAAAAAAGCCACGTTAAAAGAAAGATCTTTTATATCTTCGAGCAAATGCAATGAATTGGTAAATGTCTTGAGGACTTGCACCTCTTTGAATGTTGCCAACTTATGCGTGAGCAATTGTAAAGCTAACGGCTCATCATCTACTAAAATGGCACGAATCACACAGATCATCTCCTTCATTTTCAAAATACTATTACTAGTATATGACATTTACTATGAGTTTGTCTTACAAATGGTAAAGCATTTCCTGTTGCTAGTGTAAATAATAAAATCCACAGAAATCACGGCAAGAATATGTGCTGTATGCTATATTAAAGACAACATTCTAATGAAATGGAGCGGGAAAAATGATAGAAATTGAAGGGATGGTGATTGGCATGGAATTGGGCAATGTCTTAACGTTACTCTTATCTATCGCTACAATTCTCAATATCCTGCTATTGGCATGGGTTTTGTTTATCGAAAGAAGAGATGTAGGAAATACATGGGCGTGGATTATGCTTCTAGTGTTCATTCCTATCCTCGGTTTCTTTATTTATCTGTTCTTCGGACGTAGTTTAAAACAGAAGAATTTCTATAATCTTTCTGTTGCAGAAAGAAAGGCTGAAAAAACGGAAGTTGATAAACAATTATTGCCAGAAAACTTGGCCAGACTAGAAGATAATACGTTATTAAAAGAACATGCCGAATTAATTCATATGAATCTAAAATCAGCTCATTCACTGCTTTCCAAAGATAATCATATTGAAATATTTGATGACGGACATAAAAGTTTGCTGCCTTGTTTGATGATATTAGCTCTGCTACAAAAGAGATCAATATCCAGTATTATATTATTCAGTCTGATTCCCTTGGGACTAAGTTACGTGATCTTTTGATTCAAAAGGCGACAGAGGGAGTTAAAGTCAGACTCTTGTATGATGAAGTAGGCTCAAAGAAAACACCTCCCAAATTTTATAATGAATTACGCGCAGCAGGTGGAAGAGTGGAAGTATTCTTTCCATCGTTGTTTCGTCTAGTAAATTTTCGAGTCAATAATAGGAATCACCGAAAACTTTGTATTATTGATGGGGAAATCGCGTATATTGGCGGTTTCAATGTTGGAGATGAGTATCTTGGACTTGATGAAAAGTTTGGCTATTGGCGCGATACGCACTTTAGGATTAGAGGCGGCGCTGTCAATCATATTCAAGCGAAATTCATTTTAGATTGGCATCAGGCGAGTAAAAAGGAACCCGGTGATTGGGGAGATTACTTATTTCAAACCGAAAAAAATATTGGCACGAGTCCAGTACAAATTGTTTCAAGCGGTCCGAATTCCGAGACGGAACATCTGAAGAATATGTATATCAAGTTACTATTATCTGCTAAAAAAAGTGTCTACATTCAGACACCGTACTTTATTCCGGATACAAGCTTTATGGATGCCTGCAAAATTGCGTTGCTGTCAGGCATCGATGTACAGATTATGATTCCGTGTAAGCCTGATCATCCGTTTGTCTACTGGGCTACTTGGTCGTATGTCGGGGATTTGCTTGATTATGGCGCCAAGGTATTACTGTATGAGAATGGTTTCTTGCATGCGAAGACTATTGTGGTGGATGAAGAAGTAGCGGTAGTAGGTACTATGAATATCGATTCACGTAGCTTCCGATTGAATTTTGAAGTGACCGCGATTGTCTATGATGACAAAGTAGCGGCGCAGTTGACGGGACTGTTCCGTCAAGACGCGGAACAGAGTTCTGAGTTGACGAAGGAACGTTATGAGGAGCGGTCATTACTAATTAAGTTTAAGCAATCGATTTCACGGTTGTTGTCACCCATACTCTAATGGTGTAAAACGTATATTATATTGTTTAGTAATGGGTACGCGTAATCATAATAGTATGCAAAAAAGAAGCAGCCTTGTGCTGCTTCTTTTTATTAGTATTTACGTTACATAAAGACCAAGTTCAGTTTTCCGTCTTTTAGCTCCAACGAAGCATCGAACTTTTTCCCATCGGCCGAAGTGAAGCCTTTGATGACGTTTGTCTGCCCTTTAGTACATAATAATTTCACTTGAGGCACAGTTAGTTTCTTTTTCAGGAAGAGCCCTGGGAAGGTTTGCTTGCAGCCATTTTTATAGTTACTACAACCGTAGAATTTAGGATGTTCAATGATGTTGCCTTTGCCACATTTTGGACAGGGCGCGACTTCAGTTCGTGTATACGAGCTTTTGCCAGAAGAGGGACGTGGCGGCAGCACGATATCAATCGTCTGTTTTTCAATCTGGACAGGTACGTCTTCAATCAGTTTTTGGATGAATTTCGATACACTCCCCAGAAAGTGTTGACCTGTTCCTTCACCATTGCCGATTTTCTTTAAGTACGTTTCCCATTTCGCTGTCATGGAAGGGCTAGCAAGCAAGCTACCTTCAATGGTCTGACAGAGTACGCGTCCTTTGTCGGTGATCGATACAATATTTTTCGTCACGGAAATATATCCATGCTTTTTAATGGTTTCAATAATTCCGCTTCTTGTCGCTTCTGTTCCAAGCCCTTCAATTTCTTTCAAAATATCCGTTTCGCTTTGATCTTCTACCAGCTTCCCGCATGTTTTCATCATGGCGATCAATTGGCCTTCTGTATAAGGTTTTGGAGGCTGTGTCGCGCCTTCTTTGATACCAATTTCGCTTTGCACGGTTTCCTCTCTCTCAAGTGGCGGTAAGGCGGGTTCTTCGGTATCCTTTGCCTTCTTTGGCGCAGCAAAAAGTTCTTTCCAACCTTTATCTCGTTCGGTTTTGCCCGTTGTGAAGAATGGCAAACCGTTGACGTCGGTCGTTACTTTCGTTTCTGTATATAAGTAATCCCGATGGAACATAGCTAGTGTCGTTCGAATGACTTCTTCATAAAGATTGCGCTCAAGTGGTGACAACTTTGTCAGTGCTGCAGGGGTCGGTAGCTTTTTTGTCGGGATGATAGCATAGTGTTCCTGTACTTTCGAGCTGTCAACATATCGTTTTTTCGGTGTGCGGGAAACGACCTCAAAAGGTTGCTCAATGAGTTTTTGATAGTCTTCCACAGCCGCTAGCAAGTAGTTGAATTCACTTGGTGTGATGTGACGTGTATCCGTCCGTGGATACGATACAAGCTTCTTTTCGTATAGAGTCTGCATGGTTTTCAATACAGTCGCAGGACTTGCTTTCCATCGTCGGTTGGCAGTTGCTTGCAATGTTGAAAGTGAATGCAACTGTGGCGGTGGTGTCCGTTTGTCTGTATGGGTCAGCTCACTAATGACCCCGGGCGTCCGTTTTGTAATATTGCGGCTGTTGAGTGCTTCCGCAATTAATTCACGCTTAGGTTCCTTAAGCTTTGCTTTTCCTTTATACGTACCGTGCGCCGCAGTAAAAATGCCTTCCGCTTCGAAAAAAGGTTCCGATACGAACGTCTCGATTTCGCGCTGACGTTGATAAATCAAATAAACGGTAGGGGATTGCACACGACCGATAGGAAATACTTCCTGAACGCCTTTGGCTTTCAACAACAGTGTATAGAGCCTAGAACCATTCATCCCTACGAGCCAGTCGCTGATTTGTCGTGCCTTTGCTTCTTCATAGAGTTGTAGATCTTGTCGATTATCCCGTAGATTCTCGAAGCCTTTTCGTACTTCATCCGATTCCAGCGAGTTAATCCATAGTCGCTCAATCTTCTGGTTGCGAGCTCCCGTCATATAATAGATGGAATAAAATATATTTGAACCTTCGCGATCCACGTCACATGCGTTGATGACATGATCAGTCGCGCGAATAAGCTTCTTGACTACTTGGAATTGCTTATACTTTCCTGGTGCTACTTGAAACTCATAACGCTCGGGTAAGATAGGTAAACTGCCGAGGTTCCAGCGTTTCCAAGCAGGATTGTACGTATGTGGCTCTTTTAATTCCACGAGATGCCCAACACCCCATGTAATGAAGGCGCCTTGGGGGAATATATCGCACGGTTGAATTTCTGTATAGCCGTCGTGTTTACGTGTAGTAAATGCGTCTGCGTAAGCTTTGGCCTGGGATGGTTTTTCTGCTAATATTACTGGTCTCATAAAAACACCTCTTTGGCTTCGATAATAGAAACGCTAGTTCCAATATTATCGCATAAATGGAGGAAGTTTACGAATTCATGTTTTGGGGTGACTATAGAATGAAGAAAATAGAAAGGATATCTAGCTGAATCATTGAGTTGAAGATGTCTTCTGTATTAAAGATAAAGAACACTTGAAAAGCCAATTATTTGTTGTTATTTTTTACTGCATTGGAGGTTTTCAATAGGTAGATTTGGAAGACTGTTTGATCAAATGACTGCTAGTAGTTGTGATAAAAGGGCAAAAGAAAAAAGCGTGTTTTAAAAAAGACTAATTAAAACACGCTCTTATAGTACTGAATGGGATTAACCTTTTATAAAAAGGATAGATCATTTTTGTAAATCTTCATTGACTAAATATGTGGTACTTGAGAAAATATTTTTTTCGACTGACTTGAACCAATTGTTAATTTACCTTCATTCATTTTCAAGATATAGTATACCTACAAAGTTACCCCTCTATCTCAAGTATAATCTTACCGATATTGCGGTTCTCTTCCATATGGAGATGAGCTTTTCCAACCTTTTCTAAAGGGAATGTAGTGTCAGTAACGGGTACTATATTTTTTTGTTCAAAATAAGGGATTACGTTTTCGGCAAATTCTTTGGTCAAAAGAGCTTTGTATTCGTCACTTCTTGGGGTTAGTAATGTCCCTGTTAATTGAATGCATTTTGACATCAAATTAAATAAGTTTACCTTTTCGATCTCACTTCCACCTAGTATTCCGATAAGAACCCATCGACCTTCATTCTTAATACTGGCTAAATTTTTCTCCCAGTAATCAGCACCAATAAAGTCTAAAATCAAATCTACGCCTTTACCGTTTGTTGCTTTTAGAACCTCTTCATCAAATGACTGCTCCTTGTAATTTATAAGGACGTCAGCTCCAAGTTCTCGGCAAAAATCGAGTTTGCTTTTAGAACCAGCAGTAACAATAACCCTAGCATTACAAAGTTTTTTTGCTAATTGAATTGCTGCCGTTCCAACTCCGCTTGCACCTGCATGAATTAATACGGTTTCCTGATTTTGAAGTTTGCCTAGCCAAAATAATGTTTGGTAAGCAGTTAAGAACACTTCAGGAATCGCTGCAGCTTCTGCAAACGATAAGGAATCGGGAATTTTCATCGCTCGATCTGCTGGCATAACAGCAAACTCTGCATAACCGCCACCATTAACAAGTCCCATCACTCTATCTCCAACCGAAAAGGAACTATCACCATTTACTTCAACCACAGTTCCGGCAATTTCTACGCCCAAAATAGGGTTTTCAGCATACCCTACTTTCCCTTCACGGGTTATAATATCTGTACGGTTTACCGCTGTTGCATGAACACGTATAAGCAATTCCTTCTCTTTTGGTTGAGGACTAGCAACTTCAACAAGCTCCAGTTGTTCTGGACCACCTGGTTTCTTTACAATTATAGCTTTCATAAATATTCCTCCTTTTAAAAATACCCTTAGAAAAAATCTAAGAGAAAAAGCTTCGCAACATTTTAGCGCGCGACTTTATTTTAACTATCCCAACCTTTTAATCGATTTACAATTATCGAGGCTTATCATGCTAGGATGGCTAACCAATTATACATCCTTTTCTAACAGTTTTCAGCTTCAGTTAAATCTAGAAATGTTAGCAGGAGACTAATGTTACTATGATAACCCTTCATATCAAGTGTCAAACCTGAAGACCTCGAAATTTTATGTGAAGCACTGATCATCTAAAACCTTTTTATATGATCGACCTATTTTGTTAAAAGCCAAGCACGTAAATAGTCCGTTTCCTTGTCCAGTAAGAATTAATTCAAGATTGAATAATGTCTGGCCACAGTTATACAATCTCACATTTGGGAATGGGGTGCTATTAGCCGTGTAGTAGAAAAAAGAGTTTTCATGACAAACAAAACAGGTAGAAGAGTAATAGAGGATCTAAAAAATTAATTACCTGTAACCTTTTCCCGTCTTATTCGAACTACTGTATAGAAACTATAATAAGGAGCGGATTTTTTATGAAGTTGAATAAATTTGTACCATTTGCGATGTCGGCATTGCTTATTGGCGGCGCGGCGGTACCTGAAGCAGTTAGCGCAAAAGAGGAAGTGAAGGCCGAAGTGACATCTGATGAAAAAGCTTTTGTTAAAGTAGAAGGAACAATCGAAGGCATAGAAAAGAACGAGGAGTTCACACTGTACACGATTAAAGGAAAAGAAGAGTCTTCTGCATTGGCTATTAACAAAGAAACGCTAATTTTTGATAATACGGGAAAGAAGGTCGAATTGAAGAAAGGTGACAAAGTATCTGCCTATACCCATGCAGATAAACCCATGATTATGATTTACCCACCGCAGCACACTCCAGATGTAGTCATTGTAGAAAAAGATAAAGAGAACACTGCAGTAGTTGGAATATTTGATGACGAAATGGTGGATTCGTACTTGAAGCTACAGTTGAATATAGGTGACAGTACAGACATTTCCAGCATTTCGGGTAATAAAGTAAAAGCTGATGACTTGAAAGGTAAAGACTTGCTGGTATTCTACAAAGAAACAACGCGAAGTATTCCAGCTCAGACAACGCCAGAGAAAGTAGTTGTACTTGACGGAAATACAGTAGATGAAGATGCTACTGTAGAACAAATCATAGAAGACGATCATTATATGGTTGATGGTGTGAAGATGGTGCCGCTTCGTTTGCTTGCTGAGAAACTTGGATATGTAGTGGATTCGACTGGTAATGGTGCGATCATATCTAAAGGTGCTCCATCTTACACAATTACACGTGGTCAGAAGGAATATGGCTACAATAAATCATTGTTGAAGTTTGAAGTGGCACCGGAGCTACTTGAACCGAAGAAGACCTATGTACCAGTAGAGCTTATTGATGAATTGATGGAGTAATTAAACCATATAAAAAAGGCAGGGGTCCGTGGACTCTTGCCTTTTTTGATATTTACATCAAGACTTTCTTTTCTTTTCTATTGGATAGAGGTTTGTAAAGTAATCGTTCGTAATGTCCCGTACTTGTCCACTTAAGAATAGTACCGCAATCACGTTAGGAATTACTACGATTGCGAGTAATAGATCAAGAAAATGCCAGACGAATTGCAATCCACCAAGTGCTCCGATGATGATCGCCGTGATATATGCCACGCGTATTACGACAGAGAAGTTGGGTCCAAATAAGAACTCTGCCTGCTTTTCTCCGTAATATATAATGACTACAATCGTTGTAATCACGAACAAGAATAATACAATGGATATGATAATTCCACCGAGGGAAGCACCGAATACTGTACTATACGCTTCTGTCACCATGTTCGCCGCGTTGTCTGCGTCAATGACTTTCCAAACATCTGTAGTCAGTATGACGAGTGCAGTCATAGTACAAACGATCAATGTATCCACGACGACTTCAAAGACGCCCCAGAAACCTTGTTTAGCGGGATGACTATTCACTGCCGCTGCATGGGCTATTGGTGCTGTACCGATACCGGCTTCATTGGAATATAATCCGCGGGCGAGTCCCCATCGAATTGCTGCGGCTACACCGGCCCCTGCGAAACCGCCTGCCGCTGATATCGGTTGGAATGCATGTGTGAAAATCAAGCCAAATGCTGTAGGTACTGCATCGATATGAGCTCCGATAATAATGAGTGCTGTTAAAATGTAGACCACGACCATGGATGGAATTAGACGTTCCGTTACACGTCCAATCGCTTTAATTCCTCCGAATGAAATGAGTGCAACCAGTAAGGCGACGAACATACCTGTTACGATTGGAGGTAAACCGAATGAACCTTTAAGGGTCGTTGCGATGGAGTTAGATTGCACCATAGTACTCGCCATAACTTCTAACATGAGGGCAAATGCAAAGATATACGCAACCTTTTTCCAGCCAAGTCCTTTTTTTATGTAATACATCGGACCACCGACGTAATCACCGGCAGCATTCTTTTCACGATATTGGATACCGAGTACGACTTCGGAATATTTCGTACCGATTCCAATCAGTGCGACAATCCACATCCAGAAAATCGCACCAGGCCCACCTAGCGCGATGGCTACAGGCACTCCCACGATATTCGCTGCTCCCATTGTGGAGGCAAGCGCAGAGGTGGTTGCTTGAAAAGGAGTTAGCGTGCCGTCCCCAGAACCTTTAGACATAACCTTTCCAAAGGTTTGACGAAAAATGTGAGGCATATATCGGAACTGGAAGAATTTCAGACGAATGGTGAGAAACAATCCGCCTACTAGAAGTAAAATGATGATGGGGAATCCCCATAAAAAGTCCGAGACGATTTCTACCCATTTCGTAAACGGATTCATTGGCAACGACTCCTTTTGTGGTTTGATACTACTCAAACAACTAGTTATTTCGTTTCGGTTTACGAAGTAGTTGTCTACTATACTAGTGAATGTATGGAAGAAATGTCAAATGAAATTGGAAATGTACTTATTTTTAGTGCTTGAGTCATTGCTGATAGATACACAACGAAATTATATTTGGAAGAGTAAGGACAAGCCTTCTTGCCACAAATTACTGTATAAAATATATAGAATTATTTGAAATCAATTGACAAACAGCTAAAGACCATGTAATATTACGTTCAATATTACATTGCAGACGAAGAATGGAACTAGTAAAAATGTTTATGTCTATATAGAGAGCTGATGGTTGGTGGAAATCAGCAGACGCACATTTTGAACTCATCCATGAGTCACTCCCTGAAAGTTCTACAGTAAGGGACGTCGGTTTCCTCCGTTAACGGGATAGACAGTAATAGCTGTCGATAAGGGGATTTGCCAAGTATGGCGAATCAATTAGAGTGGTACCGCGAGTATAACCTCGTCTCTATATTTCAATATAGAGACGAGGTTTTTTTGTATTTATTTTTTTAAAAAAAGGAGTGCAAAGAGATGAGCAGAAAAATTTGGGTTTTTGATACAACATTACGTGATGGAGAACAGGTACCAGGCGCTAAACTGAACCTTTATGAAAAAGTAGAGATTGCACAACAATTAAAGAAGCTTGGCGTCGATATTATCGAAGCTGGTTTTCCTGCTTCATCCCAAGGTGATTTTGAAGCGGTGAAGGCTGTTGCGCAAAGAGTAGGCAACACGAATGACATCATGGTCACAGCATTGGCACGCGCAGTTCAAGCAGATATTGATTCGGTTTATCATGCAGTAAAGTATGCAGAAAATCCGATGATTCATATGGTGTTAGGCACTTCTGATATTCACGTGGAAAAAAAGTTCAATAAATCAAAGGACCAGATCCTTCAAATAGGCGTAGACGCAGTGAAATATGCAAAAACATTAATGCCCCAAGTACAATATTCAACGGAAGATGCTTCACGTTCGGAGTTCGAGTATTTATGGCATACAATCGAGTCCGTTATGAAAGCGGGTGCAACTATGATCAATGTGCCTGACACAGTGGGCTTTGCAGAGCCAGAAGAATTCGGTGCGATGATCTATAAATTAAATGACCGCATGAAAAACTTGAATCCGGATGTCTTATTAAGTGTTCACTGTCATAATGACCTGGGAATGGCGACTGCAAATACACTAGCAGCAGTCAAGAATGGCGCGGATAAAGTAGAATGTACAATTAATGGAATCGGAGAACGAGCAGGAAATGCTGCACTTGAAGAGGTAGTCATGGCATTGAAAACAAGAAGCTCAATTTATAATGTGAGCACACAAATCAACACAAAAGAAATTATGAATACTTCTCGCCTTGTATCTAGCTTCATGGGATTGGATGTGCAAGTGAACAAGGCGATTACGGGTGATAACGCCTTTGCACATTCGTCAGGTATACATCAAGACGGTTTATTGAAATCCCGCGATGCATATGAAATTGTTCATCCGGAAGACGTCGGATTAGATGATATGGAATTGATTTTGACGGCACGGTCAGGGCGACATGCAGTGAAAAACGCCCTTGAAAAGCTAGGATTCACTCATATGAAGCCCGAGGAATTCGAAGGTATTTTTGAAGGATTCTTAACGTTGGCAGATAGAAAAAAGGAAGTATATGACCATGATTTATATGTAATTGTTGAGAATTATCATGAAAAGTATGACAAAGAGAATGTAACGAATTACAGTGACCATTTCTTTGAATTTGAAGATCTACAAGTGGTCAGTAACTCTAGTTTCCCTTCAGCCAGCGTCAAGATTTGCAAAGGAGGAGAAGTTTTCAAGTCGAGTGCTGTTGGCACAGGTCCAATCGATGCACTGTATTCAGCAATTGCAGAAATCACAATGATACAAGTTAAATTGATTGGCTATGATATAAGCAGCGTTTCACGGGGTAAAGATGCATTAGGAAAAGTGAAAATTACGATTGCACATGAAGGAGAAAATTATGTCGCGAAGGCAGCAGACACAGATATTTTAAAAGCAAGTGCACTAGCGTACATCAATGCGGTCAATAGCGTAATCGTAGCGAAAATAAAGGAATCATCTGAGCACAAGCTTGCTGTGAATATTTAATTATCAAATTAATTGGGACGAAATATTTCGATTTTTATATTCACTTAGATGATCTGTGAAATACACAATTTATATTTTGAAATCGAGTAAGTGCCACAGGCTAAGCTTTCTAAATAAGGCGACATGTGAATATAATTTTGTCGTTCGAGAAAGAAGTTTTTTCTTGCATTATAGGTAACAGTAAGTGCTGATAAACGTCAATATTAAGCGTGGAGACAAGCGATGGATTGCACGATATGCGAAACAGATATGGTTGTTTGATTGGTCATTCCATAAAATAGAATCTCCAGAGAAAATACTATACAAACAATAATAAAAGGCTACGCTCGGCAAGAAGTTACTCATGCCGAGTGAAGCCTTTTTATTATTGCCAAGTCCATGATAATAGTTCTGTTATTCCTCGTCGCGACAATAATCTCGGATCAGTCGAGATGCTTTTGACTGGCTGATCTGGAGGTCGGATGCCACACCCCTCGTTGAACCAAACTTCTGATAGGATCTCCTGACCATGGTAGCTGTTACATTATCTAATGCCTTTTCTAGTGAATTGGAATAGGCGAGTTCAGGAATTTCTTTTACTTTTTCCAATAGTACTTCCGGTAAATCTTCTGTAGTGATAACTGCATCACTTGTAATTACCAGTCGCTCTATTAAGTTTTCTAGTTGTCGCACATTGCCTGGCCACGAATAATGATAGAGCACATTCAAACAATCTTCAGAAATTATTTTAGTAGAGTGATATTTATTATTAAAATTATTCAGAAAACTATAAGTTAAAGGGATGATGTCTTCTTTGCGTTCATTCAATGGTGGCATGTGTATGTCAATAACGTTGAGTCGATAAAACAAATCTTCACGGAAAGTTTTATTTTCTACCATCTTCGGTAAGTCTTGATTTGTTGCAGCAATAATGCGGATATCCACTGTCTTGCTTTCGTTGCTACCAATCGGAATAAATTTTTTATCTTGGATAACTTGAAGAACTTTCGCCTGTAGAGGCAAAGCCAACTCACCTATTTCATCCAAAAAAATGGTGCCGCTATCGGCTGCCTCAAATAGACCAATTTTACCGTCTTTTTTGGCTCCGGTAAATGAACCTGCCGTATAACCGAATAACTCCGATTCAAGCAAATCCCCTGGAATGGCTGCACAATTCACATTAAGGAAAGGACCATCCTTTCTCTTACTCATTTTATGTAATTGATAAGCGATGACTCCTTTTCCGGTTCCCGACTGACCATGTACTAAGATAGTAGAATCTGTAGGCGCCACCTTTTCACAGAAACGTAGTATTTTTCGCATTTTCGCGTTGTTCGTAATAATTGTACTTGCAAAAACATCATCCAGTGAGTTTGTAAAGTCCAATTCTTCCTCTTTTACAAGACGTTTGAAGTCCTGTATTTCTGTTGCTGTGCACACAATATATTCAATTTCATTGTGCGAGTTCAATATAGGGAAAGCCCTAGTCAGCAACTCGGCACCTATATGGGTTTGTTGGCGTACTGAAACGGGAGTTTTCTTTTCCAGAACGAGTGGCACTACAGAAGGGGTCCAATAACCATCGTTTAGAAAGTCGTCATTATACTTGCCGAGCACGTCAGTTTTTACCATGCCATAATGCTTTTCGCAATTTCGATTTACATAGACAATTTTAATTTCTTTATCCAACACATAAATTTCATCCGATGAATAATCCAATATGTTAAGCAATGATTCCAAGGAAAGATCCATTTTCACTTGTTCGTTCTCATGGGACATACTATTTCACCTTCCTGTTATTTTTGTGAGTCAATTTTGAGAATATTTATATACTTTCGGTTTACAATTGATTCAATTGTGACTCAATTGTACCAGCGTTTTGTAAAAAAGACGATAACAATCTTATTCCCATGCCAATCTCAAAAGTTGGCACGATACTTGCAATAGTATTTAGTAACGCGGCAAGGATGAGGGAATTCCCTGATTGCCCGGTAACCATATATAAAAATGACAACAAGGAGGCACAATATGAACAGAGCAGCCGAAGTTAGCGATATAACAATTATTGGGGGAGGACCAGTCGGCTTATTCACTGCGTTTTATGCAGGACTTCGACAAATGTCTGTAAAAGTTATTGAAAGTTTACCACAACTAGGCGGTCAACTTTCTGCATTATATCCCGAAAAATATATTTATGATATTGCGGGCTTTCCTAAAGTTAGAGCTCAGGAGCTAGTAGACAATCTGGTTGAACAAATGAATCAATTTGAGACTACTATCTGCTTAGGTGAGACGGTAACGGAAGTCTTAAAAGAACATGACGGTGTTTTCAAATTGACTACAAATAGTGGGGTACATTATTCTCGAACAATTATTATCACTGCTGGTAACGGAGCTTTTCAAGCAAGGAAAATGGAAATCGAGAGTGAAGAGAAGTTCAAAAATCAAAATATTCATTACTTCGTTCAGAATATGAATCAGTTCCAGGGCAAGAAAGTGGCTTTGTTTGGTGGAGGAGATTCAGCAGTAGATTGGGCATTGATGCTTGAGCCGATTGCTGAAAGGGCTTCCATTATTCATCGGAGAGATAAGTTTCGAGCACATGAACATAGCGTAGAATTGTTGAAACAATCCAGCGTGAATTGTTTGACACCATTTGTTCCAGTTGAATTGGTGGGAGACGAGAAAGTTGAAAAGGTTATCATCAAGCATTCGAAAACAGATGAGTTAGTAGAGCTCGAAGTCGATGACGTATTGATCAATTATGGTTTTGTTTCATCATTGGGCCCTATCAAAGACTGGAATCTTGAAATAGATAAAAACTCTATAGTGGTAAATTCAAAAATGGAAACGAATATTGAAGGCCTTTACGCAGTGGGCGATATTTGCACATATGAAGGAAAAGTTAAGCTAATTGCATCAGGTTTTGGAGAAGCGCCTGTTGCGGTGAGTAGCGCAAAAGTATATATAGATCCGACTGCAAAAATGCAACCTCTACACAGTACTAGCGTTATGGGGGAAGCGGAGGAAGTACCAAAGAAAGTGAAAGTTGGAGTCAACTGATTAATTTTAGATAGGAGGCTAGGAAATGGCGCAATTTACAATGGTGGAGCGAAGTACATGTATCGCTTGTGGAGCATGTAATCCTGTTGCTCCTGAACTATTTGACTACACTGCTGATGGATTTGCTTTTGCATTATTGGATGACAATGAAGGGGTTACGGAAGTTCCAGAAGATTTGATTGAGGATTTGGAAGACGCGTTTGAAGGTTGTCCGACCAACTCTATCAAAATGGCAGATACACCGTTTTCCTGTCAGAAGATTAAAGCTAGTTAATGAAATAAAAATGAATTGTAAAATATAACTCTGAAGGAGAATGAAAAATGGCTTATAATAAAGTACAGAACGCAACGGAAAGAACTTTCGAGAGAACGATGCCTTACAATCTATTTACGGATCCAGAGGTGCTGAAAAAAGAAAAAGAAATGATTTTTGCAAAGAGTTGGCAATTAGTCGGCCATGTTAGCCAAGTTGAGAAAAAAGGTGCATTTTTTACTGCTGAGATTGGTGATGACCCACTTATCATTATTCGCGGAACAGATGAAGTCCTACGCGCGTTCTATAATGTTTGTCCTCACAGAGCAACGAAACTGGAGAAAAGTGATTCGGGCAAAAAGAAAATTCTACAATGCTCGTATCATGGCTGGACATTTAAAACAGATGGGGCTTTAAACAAAGCACCGAACTTCCGTAGCGAAGAAGATGCTGCTTGCGTTCAAGACGCGTGCTTGCGTTCCGTCAGAATGGAAGTAATTGAGTCTTTGATTTTTGTTAATTTGGATGACAACGCAAAACCATTGGCTGAATCATATGGCGATTTCTTCGATCGTCTAGGAAAGTTTGAATTCTTGAAGAATTTACAGTTTACTCACAAGAAGTCCCGTCATATTAAAGCAAACTGGAAAGCGTTTATTGAAAACTATCTTGAATGTGATCATTGTCACGTAGCGCATCCAAGTTTTATTGACACTTTAGACATGGATGATTATCAAATCATTACGTGTGAGAACTATTCAATCCAAGGTTCTATGGTGAAGCCTGATAAGCAATACGGAGAAGTAAATCTAGATGAAGCGGAAATGCAAGGTGGGTCATTCTTCTGGTTATGGCCAAACTTGATGCTGACAATTTATCCGGGACCTGCAAATATGGCTACTATTCAGTTAGTCCCGATCGATGAAGAAAATACTGAAATCGTTTATACGTATTACTTTAGCGAAGACAGCTTGGAGAAATTGACTCAGGAAGAGAAAGACTTAATGACGTTCGCGGAGCAAGTTCGCTTTGAAGATATCGAATTGGTTGAATTAGAGCAACTCGGCTTCAAATCACGTGCATTCAAGAAAGGCCGCTACTCACAATCTGAACAAGCAATCGTACAATTCCATGAAATGGTTCTGGAGGCGCTCAATGAATAAATTACTTGATAGAACAACTAATAAACAATTAATGATCAACGGGGAATATGTAGAAGCACCAAATTATGCCCCACTATATTCCCCATACTCTAATAAAAAAATTGCTGATATTGCTATGGCGGATCAAGCACTGACTGAACAAGCAATTGAAGCTGCGTATAATGCTAGAAAAATTATCGGTAACATGCCAGCGTTTAAACGTGCCGAAATATTAGAAAATGTTGCAAGTATACTAGCTGAGAGAACGGAAGAGGCTGCGAAAGTCATTTCAAGTGAATCTGCGAAGCCCATCATGTTTGCAAGAGCTGAAGTGTTAAGAACAATCGAGACATATAAATTCGCTGCAGAAGAAGCAAAACGTATCCATGGAGAAACGATTCCATTTGATGCTGCTTCAGGCGGTGTAGGACGCATTGGGTATACATTACGTGAACCGATCGGTGTAATCGCTGCCATTACACCATTTAACTTCCCGATGAATTTAGTGGCGCATAAAGTTGGGCCCGCAATCGCTGCTGGGAACCCAATCGTCTTAAAACCGGCATCTCAAACCCCTTTATCTGCCTTATTCATCGCAGAAGTATTTAAAGATGCTGGTCTTCCGGCGGGTGTGCTAAATGTCATCACGGGACCAGGTGGTGTGATCGGTGACGTTCTTGTCATGGATGAGCGTGTTAAAATGGTCACGTTTACTGGAAGTCCAAGTGTCGGAATCGGAATCAGCAATAAAGCTGGACTGAAGAAGACGACATTGGAATTAGGATCTAACTCTGCGTTGATCATAGATAAAGACATAGATATTGACTCTATTATCGATCGCTGTATTATGGGAGCTTTCTCGAATCAAGGTCAAGTATGTATTTCAACACAACGAATCTACGTTCACGAAGATCTTTACGAAGAATTCACGACTAAATTTGCGGCTGCTGCCAAACAGTTGAAGTTAGGCGATCCGCTTGCAGAAGATACGTATATTTCATCGTTGATTTCAAAGAAAGAATTGGAACGTACACTTAGCTGGATTGAAGAAACAAAGAAAAGTGATGCAGAAATTCTTGCAGGCGGCAATGCGCAAAACGGTGTCTTGGAGCCTACAATCATTGCACATGCAGATCATGCACTAAAAGTTTCTTGCCAAGAAGTGTTTGCGCCAATTGTCGTGGTGAATAAAGTAGATTCCGTGCAAACAGCTGTTGAGTTAGTCAATGACTCTCGTTTCGGTTTACAAGCGGGAATCTATACAAATAATGTACAACATGCTCTATATGTTTCGAAAAACTTGGAAGTGGGTGGCGTGATTATCAATGATGTGCCTACCTATCGAGTGGACCAAATGCCTTACGGCGGTGTGAAAGAGAGCGGAACAGGACGAGAAGGCCTGAAATATGCCATTGAAGAAATGACAGAAATGAAACTCGTCGTCTGGAATCAAGGATGAAAGTGGTGGATTTGAAAATGAAAACGTATAAAATTGCAGTTATTGCAGGAGATGGTATTGGCCCTGAAGTTATTGACGAGGGGATTAAGGTTTTAAAGAAAACTGCTGAACTAGATGGCGGCTTCACATTTGATTTCACGTATTTCCCATGGGGTTGTGAATATTACACACAACAAGGACGGATGATGGCGGAAGATGGCATTGAGCAGCTAAAGGAATTCGATGCTATCTATTTAGGGGCAGTTGGTTTCCCAGGTGTTCCTGATCACATTTCCTTGTGGGATCTCTTGTTGATTATCCGTAAGAGTTTCGATCAGTATGTCAATATACGTCCTGTGACGTTGCTCGAAGGGGCACATACCCCACTGCAGAATATCGAACGCAAAGATATTGATATGCTGTTCATTCGTGAAAATACAGAAGGTGAATATTCGGGTGCTGGTGATTGGCTATTTAAAGGTCAAGAGCATGAAGTGGTTCTACAAAGTGGTGTATTCTCTCGAAAAGGTACAGAGCGAATCATTCGCTATGCTTTCGAGACGGCCAAAAAACAAGGACGCAGCTTAACAAGTATCAGTAAAGCAAACGCTTTAAACTATTCAATGGTTTTCTGGGATCAAGTATTTGAAGAAGTGAGTGCAGAATATCCGGAAGTCAAAACAGCTTCTTATTTAGTGGATGCTGCTGCGATGCTCATGATCACTGATCCCAAACGTTTTGAAGTAGTTGTCACTTCGAATTTGTTTGGCGATATTTTAACGGATGTTGGAGCAGCAATTGCAGGCGGCATTGGTTTAGCAGCAGGTGCGAACATTAATCCTGAAGGCACATTCCCTTCTATGTTTGAACCGGTACATGGCTCAGCTCCTGATATTGCAGGAAGAGGCGTTGGGAATCCTCTAGCTACTATCTGGTCAGCAAGTCAAATGTTGGATCATTTCGGTTACGATCAGTATGGAAAAAAGATAATAGAAGCCATAGAACAACTATTGGTTGAAGATAAAGTTTTAACGCCTGATATGCAAGGAAGTTCTTCCACTTCGGAGGTAGGCGATCGTTTGATTACTTTATTGGAGCAATCAATTACGGCGCGTGTTTAACTATAACCTATCGGTGTTTTTCAACACCGATAGTTTTATTACAATGTACGACTCAAGAGATCCATTAATGAAATTAGATTGAATCACAGAGGGTTACAAGGAGTGTATATATGAGATTCGAGACAATTGATAAACAGATATTGGCCATTGCCTTGTCAATAGTTGCAATACTGACTGTACCTATTTTAATCAATCCTGTTAAAGGAACCTCTTTTTTAAACTCGGTTCTAAATTCGATCACCGCAAACTTCGGTCCTCTTTATTTATGGGTTTGTTTGGGGTTATTCGGCTTTTTGATTTGGCTTGCTTTCAGTAAATTTGGTAAGATTCGATTGGGGAACACGAAGCCGGAGTTTTCAACTTTTAGCTGGTTAGCATTAATTTTTACTGCGGGCATTGGGTCAGGTATTATGTATTGGGGGATTATCGAATGGGGCTTTTATTATACCAGTCCTCCATATGGCATTACAGCTGAGTCCGTTGAGGCCGCAAGTTTTGCTTCTACATATGGAATGTTTCATTGGGGCTTTTCAGCTTGGGCTATTTATTGTGTACCTTCCATTCCTATCGCATATGCAGTATACGTCAAAGGTCAAAAGTCTTATCGACTGAGTACGGCTTGCCGAGGCATCATAGGGGATAAAGCAGATGGCTTACTTGGCAAAGTGATTGACGTATGCTTCATGTTCGGTCTGATCGGTGGCATTGGGACATCTTTAGCTCTGGGAACACCATTGTTAGCTGAAGGAGTGCATGCTCTTTTCGGCGTTGAGAAAACGCTTACATTGAATTTGTCGATTGTTGTAACTTTAATGGTATTCTTCTGTATCTGCCTTTATTTCGGGTTGAAAAAAGGATTGAAGTTATTAAGCGACTGGAATCTGTATCTCTATATCGCAATTGCAGTTTTTATCTTTATTTTTGGACCTACACTCTTTATTATCTCAAGCTTTACAGACAGTGTCGGTGTACTGTTCCAAAACTTCTTTAGAATGAGTTTGTATACAGACCCTGTTGGGAAATCAGGTTTCAGTGAGACTTGGACACTCTTTTACTGGGGATGGTGGTTCTCTTACGCACCTTTCACCGGCATGTTTGCCGCCCGTATTTCGAAAGGTCGTTCGATTAAGGGATTAATTCTAGGACAGTTACTAGGTGGAACATTTGGCTGTTGGATTGCCTTCGCGATCTTCGGAAACACGAGTATGTATTTTCAAATGAATAACATCGTTCCTGTACTGGATATCCTTCAGAAAGATGGGGCTCCTGCTGCCATCTTAGCTTCTTTAAATGCATTACCACTTGGTGGGATTGTCATGGTACTATACTTGCTGATTGCAGCTATCTTCCTTGCGACTACTGTCAACTCGGCTGCCTATACATTGTCAGACGTGGCGTCTATAAACTTACAGGAAGGTCAAGAGCCAGCAAGATGGTACCGTGTATTCTGGGGAATCATCTTAACAAGCATCTCAATTGTTTTAATGTATGGCGACGGCTTAGAGGCTCTACAGACTCTATCCATCATTACGGCATTACCTCTGGTCTTTATCATACTATTAATGGTTGCGTCATTCATGAAGTGGGTGCGCCAAGGTGAAAGAGATGGCATCCATATTTATGAGGGAGCGCCATATGAAGAACCAGAAGAACAAACTGTTGAAATCACTATTGAAAGAGGTACGAAGAATAAAAAGACAGCCAAAGTCATTGAAAAAGAAAACTTGATTTAGATTTGCGATTTTCAGTTTTGAGAATGAAAAGGCAGCTCCCATTCACAGGAAGCTGCCTTTTCTCATGCGTAAATATGAAATATATATTCTTGTCCGTTTTTAACAGGGTCTTGGGCAAATTTGTAACCGTGAGCAATTGCTTCTTCGGGTACGTTGCGGAAAGAGCCGGGGCAATCGGTGATGACTTGTAGCAGCTCGCCTTTATTCATACCTTCGAGAGTTTCCAAAGTGTAAATAACAGGGTAGGGACAGGATTCGCCGCGAAGGTCGAGTGTGAAGTCCGCTTCTAATTTAGCTTGCATGTATGCTCATTCCTCTCTTAATTGCTAGTTTTCGTTGATAGCGTTTTTCCCCAAATACAGTTAACGCATAGAGCCCCCCAAGCATTAACAGTGTGATAGAGATGGCACCAATCGGTCCCAGCGTATCAAGTAGATTGATTTTCGTGCCACTCTTGACTAATACATTATAAACACCGAGGTGATCCCATGCATAGGCAAGGAATGTAGCACCGATGATATTGCCCACAAACACTGGTAAAAACAGTATTTGACCTTCCATCAAGCGGTACATCATCCCTGTTTCACAGCCTGAAGCCATAACAATGCCAAGTCCGAATAATGCACCGCCGACAAATGTGCTAAGAGCGGCGATTTGTGTGATCGGTGTTAAATCATAGATTGAAATGACAATGATCGTCAAAATAGAACTGACGGCCATTCCTATGATGATCGCCTTCGCCATGATGCTGCGTCCCACGAGAAATAAATCACGGAATGCAGAAGTGAAACAAATTTGTCCACGTTCGATTAGAATACCGAATGCGAGACCAAATAGTGCACCTAAGCCAAGTAGTTTTTGTCCTGAAATAAAGAAGTATATTATGAGTCCGATGTAAAGAGCGGCGATGACTCCACCAACGTACGGTTGAATTATACGCTTTTTTAGCTGTGTTGGCTTTGCATTCCCTCGAATCAACGAAGGCTTGCCTTTCCACCAGCGTGTTTTAGTTAGTTTAGCACCGAAGAATGTACCAATACCTGTCGCTACAATGAAAATCCAAGAGTGGAAGGAAAATTGCGGAACACCCGTGAAGAAAGCAGCCAAGTTACAGCCGAGTGCCAAACGTGCACCGAATCCCGCGATAATTCCACCGATTAATCCTTGTACATAGCGCCGCTTTTGCTGCGGGAGACGGATTTTAAAGCTATTACTAAGCAACACCATAATGAGCGCGCCTGCAAACATTCCCCAGACAATCCAGCCATCCGGCCGATTCCACGTTGTACCTTGTAGATGTACCATATCAAAGTATTGCCAGTCTGAGATATCTACTCCGAACAGCAGTAAAATATCTCCACCAAGCCGGGTAAATTCACCGGTAACCGCCCATACAGTTGATGTTAAGCCAAAATATAATGCACTCAGAATACCAGCCATCAATAAGACGAGATAGGGATTCCAATAGCGTTGAAAGATAAATTGTATGCTCGATTTCATATGATAGCCCCTTAAAAAGTTCTTTTTCTAGTGTAAACCTAAATGACGAGAAATCAAGTGCAATGTGAATAAAGTTTATTCAAAAACTCGGCATAATAGACTATGGTATTCGATCAAATGTAATGATGTGTAGCCTAAGCATTTCACTTTAAAACAAAGAGAAATAAAGATTGTTAACAGATTAATTTGATATATATGTTAAGTTGACAATTTTAAAACAAGGTTATAGTCTGTAACGTAGGTTCTTTTGAGGAAGAGCATAACGAGAATTTGAATGTGTCTGTAATGATGATATCTATTTTAGTACGGGAACAGTTTTTCTTCATTACGTTCCTGTACTTGGACATAACCGGAAGGGAATATGGTGTACTTTTTACCGAGTGCTGTCATACCGGGGTTGAAGCAGATGAAATCATAGTATGGTATACGGACTGCTGACGCGGACGATACTTTTACTAACAATCGCCAGGTTATGACGGGTCGAGAGAGCTTTAGAAATAGAACGGAGGAGAAATATAATAGAAGAGTATTGGCAGTTCATACGTAAAAAGATTGATTGGCCGGTGTTTATATGTAGTGGAGGAGTATTGTTGGCATTTGTGTTGTTTTCACTTTTTAAAGTGGAAGCGGTAAATGCATTTGTGAATAAGGGATTTGAATTATCTATTCGCTATTTTGGAGCTTATTGGCAGTTCTTAATGATTGCGACTTTCGTAGTCGGAGCAGTTTTAGCCATATCCAAGTACGGAAAAGTACGTTTAGGAGATTCTCAAAAACCTGAAATGAGTTATTTTAAGTGGGTAGCGGTTATTTTGACTACTGGACTTGGAGCGGGAGGAGTTTTTTGGGCGGCAGCAGAGCCTATGTATTACTTTTTGGACGTCCCTCCCATGCATAAAGGAATCACAGGAGGGACAGAAGAAGCAATCGGTCCTGCACTAGCCCAAAGTTATATGTCATGGGGGTTTACTGCATGGTCAGTGTATGGGGCGATCAGTGCAATCATACTGATTTATGCGCACAAGCATAAAGGAATGCCTTTGAAACCCCGCACTCTCCTGTATCCTATTTTGAAAGAAAAAATCTTGACAAGTAAATGGGGCACAGCGGCAGACGTGTTTTGTATAATCGGAGCTGCGGCAGGAACGATTGGTCCGATCGGCTTCCTTGGTTTACAAGTTAGCTATGGGCTCAGTTCTATTTTCGGAATTCCCGACCAATTTACTACACAGCTCGCTGTCATCGTTATTTTAACTGGAGTTGTTCTAGTTTCCACACTTACCGGCATCAATAGAGGAATTCAATTTTTAAGTAAGCTGAATGTCAATATGGTAGCAGTAATCGCTGTATTTCTATTATTGCTCGGGCCGGGGCTATTCATCATCAACTCTTTCCTGACTTCTTATGGAACGTATGTCAGTGAATTTATTACTATCAGTACATTTCGCGGGGACAATGCGTGGCTTGGCTCATGGATGTTATTTTTCTTCGGTTGGTTTATCGGATTTGGGCCGTTAGTGGCGCTATTCGTAGCGAGGATCTCCAATGGAAGAAAGATCAGAGAGATATTTGTTGTAGTCGCCATTATTGCACCCGTTGTAGCCAATCTTTGGTTCACAATTCTAGGAGGAAGCGGTATATTCTATGAGTTGAAAAATGCGGGGTCTGTGAGTGAACCGTTAACTGAAGGCGGCTTACCTAGTGCAATTATTGCCATAGCAGAGCAGATGCCACTTGGAACTATCATGCCGTCTGTTTTCTTGATACTAACCACTTTGTTTGTGGTGACTACGGTGGATTCCATGTCTTACTCAATTTCAATGGCCGTAACAGGTGAGGGAAATCCACCAAAATTAATTCGTGTATTTTGGGTTATTATCATGGCGACAATTGCCACGATACTTATAAAGATTGGCGGGGGTGGAATTGGAGCGTTACAGTCCTTTGTAGTCATCGCGGCCGTCCCGGTATCTATTCTATTACTTCCTGTTATTTGGTATGCTCCTAAGGTAGCCAAAGAGCTAGCAGTTGAGCAAGGGATAGTCAAAAAGTAAGTAATCCATGTAATAAATAAAATTTTGTTGTATCAATAAAAGAGCCCCTCATTTCTTGCTTGCCATGTACGGACAAGCAGGCGATGGGGGGCTCCGCTATTTAACTGGAAATCATTCATTGATAATAGTAAGTACTTCCTCTATGTCCTTCCTATTCTCAGCATCAGGAATATGGGCAGGGTAGCCAATCATCAATGTCCCAACAATTTTTTCGTCTGGTGTTACATCGATTGCATCTTTAAATATAGGATCGTGCGTCCAATCATTAGTGCGCCAGATCATACCGATACCGCGTTCCCACGCAGCGAGTTGGAAGTTCTGAACCATTGCGGAAATTGCTGCATAGTCTTCATCCCATCGTTTTTTACGGGAATCTTCCGGCATAATGACGACTAAGTGAAGTGGAATGTCACGGAAATATGCTGCTTTGTTTTTAGCTTTGTCTGGTAAGGTACCGTCTCGTTCCTGTGAAGCTAGAAACGCTTCCACAAACTTTTCCTTGCCAGCGCCTGAGTATAACTGAAAACGCCATGGTTGAGTCAATTTATGGTTAGGTGCCCACTTTGCAACATTCAGTAATTCGATCACTTCATCTATATCAACTGGATCTGTTTTGAATTTCTTAATGGAGCGTCTGCCTATGATCGACTTTTCTACTTCGTTTTTCCCTACATAGCTCATAATGTAAAACTCCTTTAACTAAATAGAATCATTCTAAATGAAAATCATTATCAACTACTATCGTATCATAAAAAACCCCGGGAGAGCAAAGGATGCTCTTCCGGGGTAATGATGATCTTATTTCAAATAATAAATAGGGGAGCCAGGTCCGAGATCAATTCCTAGCAACATCCAAATAATTAATGTTGCGCTCCAGAATAGTAAGAAGAACATGGAATAAGGGAACATAACGGAAACGAGCGTTCCAATCCCCATTTTCTTATCGTACTTCTGCGCAAACGCAATAATGATCGCAAAATAAGTCATAAGCGGTGAAATAATATTGGTTGAAGAATCTGCTACACGATATGCCATTTGCGTCAGTTCAGGGGAATAGCCGAGCTGCATCATTATTGGCACGAAGACGGGTGCCATCATGGCCCATTTCGCAGATGCACTACCGATGAACAAGTTGATGAATGCTGCAATTAGGATGAACATCAGTAACAACGGAATCCCCGTTAAATTAATACTATCAAGGAAGTTTGCACCGTAGACACCTAACACTAAGCCCATGTTGGACTCTGAGAAAAATGCAACGAACTGACTTGCCGTGAAGGACAATACGATAAACATTCCCATTGCAGACATCGTTGTGGACATCATAGCGGCTACATCTTTGTCGTTACGAATCAGTTTCGTTACTCTACCGTAGACAAGACCCGGCACAAAGAACAAGAACGCAATGATCGGCACAAGTGATTTCATGAATGGTGATTTGATGATTGGCATATCTGCTTCATCCCCACGCAATGGAGCACCAGGGAATACGACAAGAAGCGCAACCAACGCTCCTGCAACAATGACAGAAACACCTGCCAAAATCAAACCTTTCTTTTCAAGACGAGTTAGCTTTTCAACTTTCTCACGGAATTCACCGTTATATTCGCCAAGACGTGGCTCGACAATTTTTTCTGTGACCCACGCACCAACGAATGTCAGAACGATAACTGAAAATGCGATGAAGTAGTAGTTCATGGCAATATTCATACCTTCTGCATATTCGGGATTGATGATCGCTGCTGACATGATCGTCAATTCGCCAAGTAATGCATCGGTACCAGAAAGTAACAAGTTTGCACTAAATCCACCGGAGACCCCGGCAAAGGCAGCTGCTAGACCCGCAAGAGGGTGTCTACCAAGTGCTGCAAACAATACCGCACCTAGTGGCGGTAGGACAACATAGCCCGCGTCAGACGCCACACTCGACATAACGCCTGCAAACACTAATCCAAGCGTGATCATTCGTTTTGGAACAGACATTACAAAGCCGCGAAGTAACGCGCTGATCAATCCTGAGCCTTCCGCAACACCAATTCCAAGCATCGTGATGAGTACGACGCCAAGCGGAGCGAACCCGATGAAGTTATCGGTCATATTCGTAATGATGTAATGAATACCTTCACTACTTAGTAAGTTATTTACTTCAATCATTTCGCCTTCTTTACCCGGATGTTCTGCACTAACTCCGAAGTAAGAGACTACTGCTGAGATGACGATTACCAACAAAGCCAAAACAGCAAATAACGTAACCGGATGTGGTAATCGGTTACCAGTTTTCTCAATCATATCCAAAAACTTTTGGAAAAATCCTTTTTTCTGTTGATCCATGATAATCTCCTCCCACTTGAAAAATACTATTCAATACATCACGAAAAAGTATAAATTTTTCAGATATTATCAAGTATATAGAAGAACTCATTACAGGGAAATGCTTTATTGAAATAATTAAATTGGAAGATAGTTGCGACTCTTGCGAGGAGGGTGAATAGTATAAAAACTAAAGAAAAAACCTACCAAATAAAATAATAGGTAGGCGTGTGCTAATCATTTAGTATAACTTCACACTAATTACCAATATCCTCCAAGTAAGTAAAATATATGCCTTCTTGCTTGCGAAGCAGGAACCATAATTAGTAGCGATAACTTTATCGGCCCTTCCAAAGACTGTGGCAACAATTTATTTTAGTGGCCTTTCCTTAAATCCACGCTTAAAAATTTCTTGTACATTATTGATTGTAACGTATGCATCTTCATCTACCTGTTCCAAAATACGTCGCAATTGAACAATTTCAGCTTGGTTGATAATAATATATAAAATCGCTTGTTTCTCGAGCGTATAGCCGCCACGTCCATCGAGAATCGTCACACCTCTGCCCATCGTAGTGAGTAATTCTTGACGAATGTCTTCTTGGTGTTTCGAAATGATCATCACAGCTTTTCGATCATCTGCCCCGTCGACGATTTTGTCGATCACTTTTGCACCCACGTAAACAGCAACGAGTGTAAACATTGCTTTTTCTTTACCGATTACAAAAGCCGATAATAAGATGACAGAAATGTCGATGACTAACATTGCTTTCCCGACGCTCCAGCCGAGCCATTGCTGAAGCATCCGTGCCACTGTAGTCGCACCTCCAGAAGTACCGCCAACACGAAAGATCATTCCGAGACCACCACCAACAAATAAACCAGCAAACAACGCAGCCAGTAATGTATCGCTACCTAACTGTTCTCCCCAATTCTTCGTCAGCTCAAGGAAAATGGATGAGAATATGATAGTGATGACCGTATAGAGAATCGTCCGTTTACTGAAGAATTTGTACCCGATTGCAACGAGTGCTAAGTTGATGATGAAGCTGACAAGTCCAGGTGACCATTCGAATAAATAGTATGTAATAATAGTAATCCCGATGACGCCGCCTTCAGATAGCATATTCGGAATCGCAAAGTAGTTAATACCAATTGCGAATAGGAATGACCCTAAAATCAAAGTGGTGTAATCAAGTAGTCTTCGTTCCATTCAATCCCCTCTTTCTAAAAGCGGCATTTTCGTATAGTGCTTTTGTATTCTTGTGGCACTACTACTGCAACAGTACTTTACCTGTTGTTCTCCCTATCAAAACGTATAAAGTAACCAGTTCTGATTGATCCTTTCGATTTTCAGTCAGCGTCAATAAAAATTCCTTTAATGACTGGTACATTTTCATCGTCTTTACCATCATACGTACCATAAACGGAAACTTCGAAGCCTTCCATAATATCCGTACGTTCTCCTAGTCGGATATCTTTTACATATACAAATTTATCCGACGATTCGTCCGCTTTGCTTTCCACGGTAAACGTATCTTCGTTAATAGCCGTTACAATTCCAAGAAACTTCACTTTGGAATTGACGGGTACTTCATCATCAGCGAATGCAGCATACTCTCGTTCTACCGTATCTGCTTTTAAACCTTCTTCCACTTCGTCACTTGCTTGTTCTATCGGTGCTGTCTCTTCTGCTGGCTTCGTTGATTCAACCGATTCTTTTGGCTCTTCATTGCTACAAGCTGCTAATACCGCAACAGTTATCATCATGGCAAATAGTTTTTTCAAGAAAAATCGCCTCCATTAGTAATCATAAGGAACTTTTGCAAAAAAGAAAACCTTTGTCTTTGATTAGAGTCATAAAAAAGATTACGAGAATAGACTAGATTCAAATGATTAATATAAGTAGAAAGGATGGAGGAGTGAACAAGCTATTTACAAAATCTTCTGTAGCGTTGGCAGTTTTAGTAATGATTTGGGGGATTAGCTGGCCGATTTACAAACTATCTATCGTGTATGCACCGCCACTATTATTCTCGGGAATGCGTGCGTTGCTTGGCGGTTGTTTAATTGCATTGCTGATTATAAAACTGCGTGACAGATTGCAATGGCGTCAACATTGGCGGAAGTATTGTATTTCAGCTTTGTTCAACACCGTCCTGTTTTTCGGATTGCATACGATTGGACTTCACTATTTACCAGGCGGGTTATTCTCTGTACTCGTATATTTCCAGCCGGTTCTTCTTGGATTATTTGCTTGGATGTGGCTGGATGAAAGAATGACTCCAATTAAAGTAACGGGCCTGTTAATTGGGTTCATAGGAATTATTGTAGTGAGTGTTGAGCACTTCACTACTCATATTTCCATACTGGGTGTGCTATTAGGTGTACTGACAGCTTTCTTTTGGGCAATTGGCGTTGCATATGTGAAGAAAGTAAGTGGAGAAATCGATGCGTATTGGATGGTTGCGATGCAATTTACTATAGGAGGTGTGGTGCTACTTGTACTCAGTGCCATTACAGAGAGTTGGTCTGCAATAGAGTGGCATCCAATGTATTTATTCGGGCTTGGATTTGGCGCAACGCTGGGAATTCCTGTTGCCTATATCATTTATTATTCGCTGATTCGTGCGGGAGAGGCAAGCAAGGTGGCTGTCTTTACCTTTTTAGTCCCCGTCATTTCTGTATTTATCAGTACAGTATTTGTCGGTGAACCGATGACGCATACATTATGGGTAGGCTTGTTGTTAGTCGTTGTCAGTATTTGCTTTGTTAATTATCAAAAGAAGGTTCCTGTTACATTGATCGATAATAATGATTAGGAGTATTGAAGAAAAAGAAGAGTTACTGCTCCAATAGTTCAAACCTCATAAAACAATCAAAAATTGACGTAATACCTTTTATTGGTACAGTGTCGACTCATTCAAAATAGGTTGAGTTTATAGGGATTTGCTGAATTCCTATGTGCTATCTTTTATCTTTTCAAATCCGAAGTATAGTACAATATGATAGAAAATATGTCTGCTATAACAGTTCGTAAAGGGAGATGGCTATCATTTCTACGGAAAAGGAAACAATCATTATGGATGAACTGATGAAACAAATTGTTTCAAAGACTATCGCATATGGGGAAAGATTGCCCTCTGAAAACATTCTGGCAAAAACACATAATGTACCCAGGATAACTGCTAGGAATGCATTAACAAAGTTAGAGGAACGGGGTTTTATTTATTCAAAACAAGGCAAAGGACGGTTTCTAAAAGAGCAGGCAATACAAATTCAGCTGTCTTTAACTGCGGGGACGAGTTTTACTGAAAAGATGAAGGCTTTAGGGTATGAATTGGAAACCCGCACGATAGATTGTGAAAAAATAACGTACGACGAACATATGTATCAAGTATTGGAAACGAAGAAATCAGACGCTATTTACAAAATAGGAAGATTGCGTTTGATTGACGGTGAGCCAATCGCTATTCATTATTCTTTTGTCAGCGAGACGACTATACCGCGTATTAAAGAAGATGGCTTCGATATCCAATCAATGTTTGGCTATTATCGGAAACTTGGCTATGGAGAATTTAACAGCCGCAAATCCCTGCTAAGCATCACATTTCCAACTGCTGGCGAGCAACAATTGTTATCTTGCAAAAGCATGGTCCCGCTCATAATGGTTGAAAGCGACTGTGTGGACCAGAAAACTGGTAAGGTGCTTGAATATACTAAAGTGCTATATCGCAGCGATAAGTTCAAATATGATATTACAATGAATTCATAAACAAGCAAAGGTCTCTCCACCTTGCTTGTTTTTTTATGTCCAATTGTAAAGGATGTTTACAATATACTAACCGTATCTTAAAACTCACCAACTTGGCGACAAGTTACTATTAATTTATAGAAAAGGAGGGAGCACATATGAAAAGAAGAAAAAGAACGGAAATTCTTATTCAAGAAAGAGGCCATCTTGCAAAAGTATTTGCTGAAACCATAACGGCTGCATATGAGTGTCGTGAAATTACAGCGCCTCAATATGGAATGACGATGATCAAAATGCGTGAAACGGCTAAGAATTCCTTGTTCTATATGGGTGAAGTCCTGGTAACGGAAGTAAAAGTGGAAATTGCCAATCGCATCGGCATCGGCATTGTCGCGGGGATGGAAGAGGAGCTTGCTAAGCATTTGGCAATCATCGATGCAGCGTATAAAGCCGAGTTGCCTGAAACGTCTCTATGGGAACCCCAGTTGATTGCTGCTGAGGATGAAATCAGAAAAGAAAAAGCAAGACGACAAGCAGAATTAATCGGTACAAAAGTCAATTTTGAAACGATGGAAATATAAATACTTACTTGAAACAAAGTAGACAGGAGAGAGAGTATGGCGATTGATAAAGTACATGATTTGCAATATGTCTATCGTAAATTACTGCATAGTATGTCACGACCTGGCACGATTTCATCCATTACTGAACCGATGAAACGAATGGATTATTCTATTCCGTGCAGTGAAGCTTTACTTTTAACTGCCATGGCATTATTGGATGGAGAGGCCACTTTCCATATTATATCCAATGAACACCAAGAGCTAATAGAAAAGATATCGGAATATACGTCTGCTAAATATGCAGCCATTCATGAAGCTGATTTTGTCATAGTCCTTTACGAAGACAATGAGCAAGAGATACAACAGGCTATGGAACGTTGTAAAATCGGTTCTCTCATCGATCCACAGCAATCTTCCACTTGGCTTGTTGAAAGTCCTGTTTTACAAAATGATGGTCAAACGGTTTTAAAAGGTCCGGGTATTCAAACGGAAGTGCTCTTGCAAACAGGATTTCCAGAAGTATTATGGCAAGCACGAAATCAGCGAACGAAAGAATTTCCGATGGGAATCGACTTGATTTTTATAGATCAAGATTCACAAATTGCTTGCGTACCCAGAACAACGGCAGTGGCATGTAAGGAGGTGGGATAAGTGGGTTATGTTCCTGTAAAAGGAGGCACAGAGGCGATAGAGGCTTCTATCAAACGAGTGAAGTTTGAACGGCTTAAAGGGGAAGCCATCCTTGAAATAGAAACTATTTTGTCGACGATGAGAGCTTTGGTTGATCAAGTCATGTCGGAAAGTAGTTTATATTCACCGCAATTGGCGGCATTGGCGATCAAGCAAGCAGAGGGAAGCATGGAAGAAGCAGTATTCCTTATGCGTGCCCACCGATCTACCTTGCCGAGATTGTATTACAGCCAGTCAGTTGAAACAGAAGCGATGTTTGTAGAACGAAGAATTTCTGCAAGCTTTAAAGATATACCAGGCGGTCAATTATTGGGTGCCACATATGACTATACACATCGGCTTTTAGATTTTGATTTGATCAATGAAAAAAAAGCTGATAATACGCATTGGCTGCACAGCTATGCTAAAGAACTTCAAGAGGTGAAAGTGGAAGAAACGATTGAACGCTATCCGAAAGTTGTAGAGTACCTTCGTAAAGAAGGATTGTTTGAACAATATGAAATGGATAATACAGAACCTGAAGATATTACGAAAAGAAGTTTGGAATTTCCGGCAAGCCGCAGTGCGAGACTGCAAGTCCTGACCCGCGGACAAACAGGTGCGCTCACTTCTTTGGCATATGCCTCGTTGCGTGGATATGGAGAAGTCCATCCTACTGTAGGTGAAGTGCGTGTAGGTTCGCTACCGATTTACGTTAAGCATCCGAACGAAGAAGATGGTTCAGCGGACGAAGAGTTTTATATCGGTGACATTCAAGTAACCGAAGTAGAATCGTTTGTGCCCGTCAATGTGAAAAATGAACACAATGAAGACGAACTGGAATTTGAGATTGGGTATGGGATTTGTTATGGACAAAATGAAACCAAAACGATTGCAATGAGTATTCTCGATCAATGTCTAGAACACCTAAATGATGAATTTCCAACGCATGATGAAGAATTTGTACTGCTTCACATTGATTCAGTGGAATCCAGTGGGTTTATTTCCCACTTGAAGCTACCACATTACGTGACGTTCCAATCTAAATTAGACAGTATTCGGCAAGTGAAGAAAGGGGTGCAGGTCAATGAAGGCTAACACGCATTTTGCTTTTTTTGATGAAGGTTCAAAAAAAGAAATTCGTCGCGCTACTCTAAAAGCTGTAGCGATTCCAGGCTATCAAGTGCCATTTGCTTCTAGGGAAATGCCCATTGCACGGGGCTGGGGAACAGGTGGTTTGCAGCTTACACTTTCTCTTATTGGCCAAACAGATGTGCTGAAAGTGATCGACCAAGGCTCTGATGAATCGGTCAATGCAGTGAGTATCAAAAAGCTAGTTCAAGATACAACGGGTGTACAACTGACAGAGTGTACAGAGCAAGCTGACATCATTCAATCAAGGCACCGGATTCCGGAATGTTCATTGACGAAAGAGCAAATTCTTGTGTTACAAGTACCGATACCAGAACCTCTGCGTGCCATTGAAGCTAGAGAGTATGTGACAAAATGTATGCACGCAGAAGATGATTATAGTGGTGCATGGCTGATGTTGTTCGAGCAAATTATGAAGTATGGAAAAACGGCGACAACTGCTGATCATCCCGTGTCCATTCACGATCGTTATGTCATGGCGCCAAGCCCGATTCCAAGATTCGACAACCCAAAAATGAATCATTCTGAAGCATTGATCCTTCTGGGAGCAGGAAGAGAAAAGAAAATATATGCTGTACCGCCATATACATCCGTCAAATCGTTAGCTTTTGATGATTATCCATTTACTGTCGAATCTTTTGAAGGAGCTCATTGTCATTTATGTGGAGCAGTAGATGTTTTCCTGGATGAACTCATAGATCACGAAAAGAGTGAAACGATTTATCAGTGCAACGATTCGGCTTATTGTATAGAACAATTAAATAAACAAGAGAAAGTCGAGGTGGAAAGCACATATGCATGAAACTCCGATTTTACAGGTTAAGAATTTGCGTAAGCAATATGGCGCGGGCTGTCTTGTATGCCGAGATATACAGCAAAATAGTTTGGAGAAAAATTACTGTAAAAATTGTGGAACAGTTTTTGCCGTGCGAGACGTCTCTTTAGATCTTTATCGTGGAGAAATTTTGGGGATTGTTGGAGAAAGTGGAAGCGGCAAATCGACGATGATGCAGTGCTTATATTTTGATACCGACATCACATCCGGAGCGGCATACATTAACCGACCGGGGAAAGAAAATGAAAATGTTTTTGAATTATCCTCTCAGCAAAAGCGGTTGATTCGAAATCATGATTATGGCATGGTGTATCAAAATCCCGTCCACGGGCTGAAGATGAACTTTTCATCGATTGGCAATATAGCGGAAAAATTAATTGCGGCAGGAAATCGAAATGTGTCGGATATGGAGGCCACAGGAAAAAGGTTGCTTACGAATGTTCATATTCCGTTGCATCGCATGAAAGAGGAACCTGAAAATTTTTCGGGTGGGATGCAGCAACGCGTACAAATTGCTAAAGCGTTATCGAATAACCCACCTATTTTGTTTTTGGATGAAGTAACAACTGGGCTAGACTTGTCGGTGCAAGCAAATGTACTAGATTTAATCAAAAAAATCCAAAGAGAACTACAAATCAGCATGATCGTGGTGTCACATGATTTGGCAGTGATTCGGATGCTGGCTGACCGTACTATTGTCATGTTAAACGGCGAAATAATTGAAGAAGGTTTGACAGATCAAGTTTTAGAAGACCCACAACATGCGTATACACAACAACTGGTGTACTCATTACTATAGGAGGAGCTGCTGATATGTATGTAATCCACAATGGGAATATCATAACGGAAAATGAAATACTTGAAGGTTTTGCGGTTGTTGTAGAAGGAGAATTCATTCAAGATATCATCCCCCAGGAAGACGTTATGAAATTTCCTGAAGCTAACCGGATAGATGCCGGCGGCGGATTTATTTCTCCGGGGTTTATTGACATTCATTCTGATTATATTGAAACCATTGCATCGCCAAGACCTTCTTGCATGATGGATTTCGATTTAAGTTTGCGAGAGGCTGAAAAAATTTTGATCAGTCACGGGATTACGACTATGTTTCACTCCCTGTCCTTTTATGGGGAAGACGTCTTTACAAAGAAAACGATGCACCATCCAAAGAATATCCAGCGTATGATCGATGCCATCCATTCCACACATAGGAATTTGCACTTGATCCGTCATCGTTTACATGCACGATTTGAGATTGACAATATGGATGGTGTGGCGAGTCTTGTGCAGAATATAGAAGATGACAAAGTACATTTGCTCTCTTTTATGGATCATACGCCGGGACAAGGGCAATATCGTAATTTAGAAGTGTACCGTGAAACATTAAAAGGATACCGCGATCTATCGGATTCAGACATCAATGTGCTGATCGCGGAAAGACAAACAACAGAGTCTCTAACGACTGAAAACATTAAGGGAATAGCAGAGATTGCTGCGAAGAAAGGTATTGCCATTGCCTCTCATGATGATGACAATACTCAAAAACTCGAATTAGTGAAAACCTTTGGTACGACCATTAGCGAATTTCCGATTACGTTAGAAGTTGCGAAGAAAGCGAAAGAACTTGGCTTGCATACGATTGCGGGTGCTCCCAATGTTTTACTCGGTGGTTCACATTCTGGCAATTTATCTGCAACAGAAGCAATTCGTCACGGTTGTGTAGATATTTTATGCAGTGACTATTATCCAGCGGGTCTCTTGCATGCGGTCTTTGCATTGCATGAGCAATATGGCAACGATCTGCACAAAATGTTCTTGATGGTTACATTGAATCCGGCGAAAGCAGTTCGAATAGATGATGAATTGGGATCCATTAAAATTGGGAAGAAAGCCGACCTGCTAGTCATTGAGAGAATGGATGACGGTTATCCGATGTTGACGACGACAATGGTAAACGGAAAGCTAATTACGAAAACAAATTACCGCACAAACTAATGTAATTGGAGAGGAGCATCATCGTGATGTCCATACTGAAAATCGCTGGATTCGGCAAACGTTTCACTATTCATCATTTAGACAAAACCATGTCAGCTACAGAGAATATTCATTTTTCCTTAGAAGCTGGTGAGTTCATTGGTATTGTGGGAAAAAGTGGGAGCGGGAAATCAACGATCTTAAAAAGTATTTACCGTACGTATTTACCCGATGAAGGTGAGATCCTATACGACTCACAGAGCTTTGGACTTGTGGACTTGTCACAAGTGAGCGATCGACAAATGCTGTACTTGCGTAAATACGAAATAGGTTATGTATCTCAATTTTTAAATGTTATGCCAAGGACAACTTGCCGACAGTTAGTGACCAATGCGTTGCTGGAAATGGGGGAATCTGAAATAACAGCCAATGCTGAAACTGAAAAAACGTTAGCTCATTTCGAACTGGATCCCAAACTATGGGACAGTTATCCAAATACCTTCTCGGGCGGCGAGAAATTACGCTTGAACATTGCCATGGCTACGGTGAAAAAACCTAGGCTATTATTGCTTGATGAGCCGACTGCTAGTTTAGATCAGCAATCAAAAGTAAGAGTTCGTGAAATGATAGAAAAACTAAAGAATAATGGGACAACGCTTGTAGGGATTTTCCATGATATAGAGTTCATGGAAGGGTTATGTGACAAAGTATTCGACATGAAGGCGAAAAAACTCGTGCTAGATAATAAGGTGGGTGTTGGTTCTGAAAGCTGATTTACATGTTCATAGTCACTATTCAGATGGCTCGGATTCTGTTTCTACTGTTTTTCAAAAGGCTGTACAGGCTGGCTTAACACATATTAGTTTTGTCGATCATGACACCGTAGCCGGATGGGAAGAAATCCGAACTGTAAGTAAGGAATTTGGCATCATGGCACTACCCGGAGTTGAAATATCAGCTTATGATTTCCAGCGGCAACGGAAGGTACATGTGCTTGGTTACAACTATGATTCCGATGCAGTACATATCCAATCGATTTGCCAACCTTTACTAGAAAGAAGGCATGCTCACTCGCTTTGGCAAATAGAACAAATCATAAAGGCCGGTTATTTGCTTGACAAGGATAGAATTCTTGAATCAGCGAAATCTTCCGGAACAATTTACAAACAACATATTATGAAAGAGCTGACGGAGGATCCGTTTACTTCCGTTGCCTATCAACAATTATATAAAGAGTTATTTAAAGGACAGGGTATCGCTTCAGGTGATATAGAATACATCGATGTGTATGATGCCGTGGAAGCCATTAAAGCTGACAGCGGATTGGCTGTAGTCGCGCATCCAGGTCAGCTGGATTCATATGATTTGATCCCTGAATTGGTGGAGGCTGGACTTGACGGTATTGAACGCCATCACTTTGATCATACAGCTGAAGATCATAGACGAGTTGTAGAACTAGCCAAACAATATCATCTGTTAATGACAGGCGGCTCAGATTTTCACGGTGCATTTGGGAAAGAAATTGAAGTGGGCGATATTGTGAGTCCTTCCAATTTTTAAGGGGCGGATAAAAATGGTGTAAAGAGTCTATAAAGATCCTGTAAATACGCACCTTGCGTTATCTTTCTGTGTTTCAATAAAGTGGAGTAACCAGTTGAAGAGGAGTGAACTTGATGAAGAAATTGAATTCGGTCTTTGCAATACTTGCGTCAGTCACCTTACTAATGTCTGCATGTTCAAGTGGCCAAGCGGGGGCGGAAAAAAAAGAAGTGGATGACGTTATCAGTATCGTCTGGTATCCGAATGAATCGGGAAATGACATGAAAACTGCACGAGATGAAATTGGAAAAGCTATCGAGGAAACAACCGGGAAATCGGTAGAGCACAAATTGACGACTGATTATGCAATTGCAATTGAAACTATGGTGAATAATAACGCGGATCTTGCCTACATGGGTGCGCAAGGGTATGTCCAAGCGAATAAAGGAAATGAAGCGAATAAGCCGTTAGTCGTTTCCACTGGCCCGTCTGGTACATTGGACGATGCCTTATATTATAGTTGGCTTGCAGTAGACATAGAGGATCAAGAAAATTTTAAAGTAAACGGTGAATTTTCTTTAGATACATTAGCGGAGAAAAGCATTTCATTTGTTTCAAATAGCTCAACTTCAGGGTTTGTAATTCCTTCCTCAACGATAATTGAGCATTTTGCTGAAAGTAAGAAGTATGGAAACTTGAATTCCGAAGATCTAATGGAGGGTGGCCCTCTATTTTCACAAGTCTTATTCGGTAATTCCCATCAAGGTTCAGCGGTGAATGTATTGAATGACAGTTCAGACGTGGCGGCTTTTTGTGATACGTGTGTCGAATCCTATGTAGACGTGGTAGAAGGTGAAGAGAATGAAGTGGGATCAGTATATAAAGTAAAAAAAGATGCAGCTGAGCCATTTAATCGTGTAGTTGGTAAGGAATTCACCCTAATGGAAGTAACGCCTGTACTAAACGCTCCATTTGTTGCGAATACGAATGTTCTTGGTCAAGAAGACTTTGATAAATTACAAAAACTATTCACTTCAGATGAATTTGCCAATAACGAAGAAATCTTCGTCCCGAAAGATTCTAATGCAGCAGGGTTATTCTATAAAACAGAAGAAGAGCGTTTTGAGCCAGTTGAAGACGCTTGGTTTAACCCGGTCCGAAATCTTTTTAATGAATAGGTAAGTCTAATCAAAGCGTGCATAGAATTGTGCGCTTTGATTGTATATATATTCGAATGAAAGAGGAGCGAGAAGATATGTCTTTATTAACAGTAGAACAGCTTGGGAAATCATATAACAATCAAACGAAAGTCTTGCAAAATGTAAACTTTGAAGTGGAAGCTGGTGAATTCATTTCAATCATCGGTCCTTCAGGCGCGGGAAAGTCTACCTTGCTTCGATGCATCAATCGAATGGTTGACATTGATGAAGGCGCAGTCGTCTTTGATGGAGCAGATGTAGGGACGTTGAACAAAAAGGAATTGCGAAAGTTGCGAACGGATATCGGTATGGTGTTTCAGCATTATAATTTGGTACCCAGATTATCTGTCATTGAAAACGTTCTACATGGTCGATTTGGGTATAAAACGACACTACAAGGAGTTATGGGCAGATTTACAGAGGAAGAAAAAGAGCGAGCATTTTATTTGTTAGAAAAACTGGGGATTGCTGATCACGCCTATAAGCGCTGTGATCAACTAAGTGGGGGACAGCAACAGCGAGTTGGCATTGCACGTGCATTGATCCAAGAACCTAAAATTGTTTTATGCGATGAGCCTATCGCTTCTCTTGATCCGAATGCTTCTAAAATCATCATGGATCATTTGAAGTCCATCACCGTGGAACTTGGTATTTCATGTATCGTGAATCTGCATCAAGTTGAAGTGGCACGCGATTATTCAGATCGTATTATAGGGCTCAGGCAAGGACAAGTAGTCTTTGATGAGATGAGTCATCGATTGACTATGGAACGAACGGATGTCATTTACGGTACTAAGACAAAGCCTGTGCCAGTAGTAAGAAAACTAGCAACGGTATGAGGAGCTAACTATTGTGAATGAAAATAGAATGCGATACAAGAAAAACCAACAGATGATCGTAGTGGTCCTTCTTCTAACATTATTAACATATCTGTCATCCGTGATCACAGACTTTAATATTTTACATGGACTTGCGACGTTACCAGAAGCTTTTATATGGATATTTTCCAACTTGGTGATCACTGATGAATCACTTGAACGTATGCCAACCATTCTAGACAAATTACTTGAAACTATCCTCATGTCTATTGCGGCAACAACAACAGCTACTATTCTATCACTTTTCTTGGGAGTGATGGGCTCAAAATCGGTGGGGACGAGCAAGGGGCTTGGCATTCTGGCAAGGTTTATAGCATCGCTTTCAAGGAACATACCCGTAGTAGCCTGGGCATTGATTTTACTTCTATCGTTTGGGCAGAACTCTTTGACAGGGTATCTCGCTTTGTTCGTTGGTTCCGTAGGTTTTCTAACTCGGGCGTTCATTGAGGTCATTGATGAGTCGAGCCAAAGTGCGGTAGAAGCGTTACAAGCAACAGGCGCAACATATATCCAAATTATTATGAAAGCGGTCATTCCCGAGTGCTTGCCGCAAATGATTAGTTGGATACTGTTTATGATTGAAACGAATATACGCAATGCTACGTTGGTAGGAATCTTGACAGGGACAGGGATCGGCTACACATTCGACTTGTATTATAAAACACTCAATTATCATGGAGTGGCATTAGTAACTGTCAGTATCGTCGTGGCTGTCATCCTCATTGAACTACTATCAAACCATGTACGGAAGGTGATTCTGTAATGCAAGCGACAACACATATCAAGCGGCGGAGTGATGGTCGGATTAGTATAAAGTCGGGCAATCAAGTACAGCTTGTAATGCAGTCGACTATACTACTTCTAACTGTATTGACTGTCTTAGCCTTCCTATTTTTTGATTATACAGGGCTCGACATCCAACAAGCTATCCAAGAAACAGCCTATAATTTACGGGTTATGTTTTTAGAACCGGCCCTCAGTCATTTCGGTTGGGGAGAAGCCTTCTATCAAGTGGGCATCACGCTTGGACTCGCCTTTTTATCAACGATTCTGGGAGCCATTCTTTCGTTTTTTCTAGCACTGACTGCAGCAACTAATTTGACCAATGAATGGATCACTAAAATTGTTCGTGTTTTTTTGGCCTTTATCCGTGCCGTCCCAACGGTTTTATGGGTATTAATCTTTGCCATTGCAGCTGGATTAGGAAGTGAAGCGGCAGTGCTTGGCATGCTGTTTCATTCTATTGCGTATTTAGTAAAAGCTTATTCTGAAGCGTTTGAGGAAGTGGACAAAGGAATTATCGAGGCGTTAAGAGCTACGGGTGCGGGTTGGTGGCATATTGTAGTACATGCCATACTCCCTTCGACATTTACATATCTTATGTCCTGGACTTTTCTGCGGTTTGAAATTAACTTTGCGGTAGCAGTTGCAATGGGAGCGGCAGCTGGAGCTGGAGGTATCGGTTTCGAGCTGTTTATGGCTTCGAGCTTCTACTTTGATTTGCGTGAAGTAGGAATGATTACATATATGATCCTAGTACTAGCGATAGTATTGGAGATCATCTCCACATTGCTGAAAAACCGCTATTTTCCTGCAAGTATGAAAAATTGAGTTCTCTACTTCTCCTTGTAAATGGGAGAATAGTATGTACACTGAAGGCCAACTCAAGGGGAGTTGGCCTTCAGTGTTTCTTTATTCCGTGATTAAAGTTGGTATCTAAATTATCTATTATATTGCTTTGTTTTTTGGAAGAATTCTGCTAGTACAAGTTGCTAAGTAATCAGAAAAGCCTGAACGGTCGATACCGGACAGGCTTTTGCTTTTATAATGCATTAATGGCCTCTTTAATCGATGTAGCGCCACCAATTACTTGGAACTCTTTGCCGATTGTTGAGTCGTTTTCTAAACAAGCGATAATGACTTCCGCTATATCATCCCGTGGTACTTCCTTTGGTTCGACAGTAGTCGCGGCTTCAACTTTACCTGTTCCTTTGTCATTTGTTAAAGCACCTGGATGAATCATTGTATAGTCTAGATCAGTCGTGCGTAACCATTCATCTGCGTAGTGTTTTGCCACAACGTAAGGAGCAAATGATTCCGACGCTTCCTGGATTGCTTTACGTGTAGTGTCGTATGAACTAATCATGATGAAGCGTTTAACATTGGCTTTTTCTGCAGCTTGTATAGTTTTGATAGCGCCATCGAGGTCAATCATCATAGTTTTATCTGGACCTGTTTTGGGGCCGGAGCCTGCTGTGAAGACGATGGCATCTACATCATCTGCTGCCTCTACGATGTCGTTTACTTCGCCTTCAAGATCTACAAGTACGGTTTCAGCCCCGATCTTCTCAAAGTGTTCCGCTTGTTCTTGCTTACGGATCATCGCTTTTGCTTCAAGCGTATCGCTATCTTGAATCAATGATACTAGCTGCTTTCCGATTTGACCGTTTGCACCTACAACTAATACTTTCACTGTATTTTCATCCTTTCGATATATAAATATAATAAATGTACCTTCTTACTATACCCGTCCTATTCCATTACAAAACTGTACATTGGTATTCAGGTTGCTATAATACGTGTACACTTACTTATTTTATTAGGAGTAGAACTTATGAATATAAAATTAATGTGGCGTCAATTCTATCAATCGGAAGCGGCCAGAATTGTATTTATTGCAATCATGACAGCTCTTACCGGTGAATTGAAAGTGATGCCGTTTGACGGAGAAATGTTCCGTTTTGCGCTTGGTGGTATTGTATTCTTTTTACTGATTCTCATCTATCCGCCTGTTTCAGTTTTGCGTACAGGGTTCGTTACAGCAGTTACTGTAGTCGTATTTCGCGTAATGAAAGAGCTATGGTTTGGCGCTGCTTTGTCTGATAGTTTACTACTGCATATGCCAGTGTTTTTATTTTACTTTATCGTAGCGATAGGTTGGCATGTTGTAGGGCTTGAAAAGTATAAGTCTTTCCCACTTCGACTGGGAGCGTTAGCTTTCTTATTTGAAGTAGTTAGCAATACGTCTGAGCACGCATTGCGTAACTGGTGGTTGCATAGTTCACTGCTTAATAGTCAAGAATGGGGAGTACTAGTAGGGGTCGCATTATTGCGTAGTTTTTTCACAGTGGGGTTATATAGTTCTGTGGCATTGTCGAAAGAGAAGCAGCGTGTAGAAGAGATGCTCGGGGTAGGCTCAGAACTATATGCGGAAGCATTGTATTTGCAAAAATCCATGAATCATATAGAACAAATCACCGCGTCAAGTCATGATCTGTACCGCAAGCTCAAAAAACAGAATCAACGGGAGCTTAGCACCCAGGCATTACACATTGCGCAGGAAATCCACGAAGTGAAAAAGGATTCTCAGCGTATTTTAGCTGGATTGTCAAAGTGGACAACACGGCAGCAGATAGAAGTGTTTTACTTATCTGATTTACTCGACATGGTCGTCACTGCAAATGAAAAGTACAGTGAAATGATTGGTAAGGAATGCATATTAGAAACTACAATTAATGAGGATTTTCAAACGGGTCAGCACGTACCTTTACTTGCCGTGTTGAACAATTTGACAGCGAATGCCGTAGAAGCGATTGAAAGAAAAGGCCGTATATTCATTACAATTGACAGTGATAAGGAATGGGTGCATTTTAGTGTACATGATACAGGAAAAGGAATTCCTATTGAACATGAAGACGTGATTTTTGAACCGGGTTATACAACGAAATTTACGGATCAAGGAACGGCAGCAACAGGTATCGGGTTATCGCATGTTTCCGCAATTATTGATGCGATGCAAGGTACTATTGATGTAGAACGTCTGGATAAAGGACTGAACGTAACCGTGAAAATCCCTATGGAATCCATCATGAAGGAGATAGAAGCATGAGGTATTTTATTGTAGATGATGACAAAGCAAGCCGCGTGATGCTGAAAAACATCCTGACCGAGCAAGAAGGAATGGTAATTGGAGAGGCGGATAGTGGAGTAAAAGCTATCCCTCAAATCTTATCCTTGGCTCCAGACGTTGTACTGATTGATTTATTAATGCCTGAATTGGACGGAATTGAAACCATTCAACAGTTGAAGACAGAAGGCTACAGTGGACAATTCATTATGTTGAGCCAAGTGGTCAATAAAGAAATGGTTGGAGAAGCTTATCAAGTCGGTGTAGAGTTCTTCATACATAAGCCGATCAATCAAATAGAAGTGCAAAGTATAGTCCGACGTACATCGGAACAGCTACGCCTGAAAAATTCCTTACTAACGATTCGGGAATCATTGGCGCAATTCGCTTCCGTTGAGCAGCCAAAAGTGCAACAACCGGTAAAAGATATTGTCCTAAAGAAGCTACACGATATGGGAATCTTCAGTGACAGTGCGAGCCGCGACATCGTAGCCATTATGGAAGTATTAACCGAACGACGAGCTATTCAGCTACCGCCTTTAAAAGGACTATATGAAGACACCTTAACTAAACTAGGTGTACCTGACCAAGATATTCCCAAAGAGAGCAAGGCAATGGAGCAAAGAATTCGTCGGGCGATCCTGACCGCAATAGAACATTTAGCATCACTTGGGGCAGTGGATTATACGATAGATGAATTTGAATACTATGCACCGCGTTTTTTTGATTTCCAAGAGATTAGTCTGCGAATGAAACAGATTCAAGAAGAAATTTACGATATTAAGCCTATCAAAGTGAACAGTAAAAAGTTTCTGCATGTTTTATATATGGAGATAGTGGAAGAACGAAAATAGTTTTTGTAGGATATTGTAGAATTTTGTAGGATCCCCGTAAGATATGAATAAGTTACTGAAAGAAAGCGTTTTCAGAGAACGTCAAAGGGGGATTATCGATGAAAAAGATATTTAAATTGTCTTTGGCTTACCAAATATTGATTGGATTGGTTTTAGGTATTGCAGTCGGTGCAATCTTCTACGGTAATCCTAGCGTAGAAAAGTATTTGCAGCCAATCGGCACGATGTTTATCAATATGATTAAAATGATTGTTGTACCTATTATTATTTCAACGTTAGTAATTGGAGTAGCGGGTACAGGTGATATTAAGAAATTAGGAAAGCTTGGCGGTAAAACGCTTTTATATTTTGAAATTGTTACAACGATTGCGATTGTTGTTGGTCTTATGTCAGCTAATATTTTCAAACCGGGTGAGGGCATTGATATGTCTTCTCTTGAAAAAGGTGACATTTCGCAATATGTTCAAACAACAGAAGAAGTGCAGAATGGCGGCTTTATGGATGTATTGGTCAGCATTGTACCAAGTAATATCGTAGACTCGATGGCAAATGGTGATATGTTGCCAATCATTTTCTTCTCTGTATTATTTGGATTAGGTGTAGCGGCAATCGGAGAGCGCGGCAAACCGGTACTGGATGTTTTCCAAGGGGTCGCGGACGCGATGTTCTGGGTAACGAATATGATTATGAAATTCGCACCGTTTGGTGTATTCGCGTTAATTGGTGTAACGGTGTCCAAATTCGGTTTGGAATCACTCATTCCGATGGGGAAATTAATGGTTCTCGTATATGCTACGATGATATTCTTCATCGTCGTCGTGTTAGGCGGAATCGCGAAGATGGTCGGCGTGAACATCTTCCACTTCATGAAGATTTTGAAGGACGAATTAATTCTGGCGTTTTCTACTTCCAGTTCGGAAACCGTGTTACCGAAAGTAATGGAGAAAATGCAAAAGTTCGGTTGTCCAAAAGATATCGTATCTTTCGTAGTACCAACTGGCTATTCGTTTAACCTAGATGGATCTACACTTTATCAGGCACTGGCGGCAATGTTTATTGCGCAAATGTATGGAATTCAGCTGAGTATTACGGAACAAATTACATTAGTATTAGTGCTGATGATTACGTCTAAAGGAATTGCGGGCGTACCTGGTGTATCTTTCGTCGTTTTACTTGCAACGCTTGGAACAGTGGGTATTCCACTTGAAGGATTGGCATTCATCGCAGGTATCGACCGTTTGCTAGATATGGCACGTACAGTAGTTAACGTAGTCGGAAACGCACTTGCAACAGTAGTACTGTCGAAGTGGGAAGGTCGCTTTGGTGAGGAACCTGAGAAAGTAGAACGCGAACCACAATTTGTCTTTGCAGAAGAGAAATTAGTTTAATGAAAGGCTGTCCTCGTGAGTGAGGACAGTTTTTTTGTGGAGTTTATGACGTCGAGCAGGCATTGTGACGGCATTCAATTGTAGGAATGCTTGATTTGTTATATGATTAGCAGTATGGAATAACAAGAGTGCGGTTTTTACTAAGGAGGAAATGAAGTAATGAGCAATCAGCAAAATGATTTTACGAAATGGTATATCGACACAATCCAGAAAGCGGATTTGATGGATTATACACCAGTGCGCGGATGTATCGCGTTTAAACCGGACGGCTATGAAATCTGGGAGCATATTCAAGATGAAATGAATCGTCGTTTTAAAGAAACGGGTCACCGTAACGCATATTTTCCAATGCTAATTCCGGAGTCGTTTTTCGAAAAAGAAAAAGATCATATTGAAGGATTTTCTCCAGAACTGCCATGGGTAACAGAAGCAGCTGGCGAGAAATTGGAAGAACGTTTAGCGTTACGTCCGACATCTGAAACGATGATTGGCCATTTATATTCCGACTGGATCAAGAGCTATCGTGACCTTCCTGTACTGATCAACCAGTGGGCAAACGTATTCCGCTGGGAGAAAAAGACGCTACCATTCATTCGTACGTCAGAATTTTTGTGGCAAGAAGGACATACTGCACACGTAGATGAAGAAGAAGCGCGCCATGAAACGATGCAAATGTTGGAAATCTACAAAGAAGTTGTAGAAGATCTACTAGCGATTCCTGTATATGACGGTCAGAAAACACCATCTGAGCGTTTTGCGGGTGCTATTGATACATTCTCGATTGAAGCTATGATGAAAGATGGTAAAGCAGTACAAGCCGGAACTTCACATTACCTTGGGACGAAGTTTGCGGAAGCATTTGATATCAAATACTTAACAAAAGAAAATAAGCATCAGTTCGTGCATACAACATCTTGGGGAACATCAACACGCTTGATCGGTTCGGTTATCATGGTACATGGTGACGAGCAAGGTCTTGTATTGCCTCCGCGCGTTGCACCGACACAAGTCGTGCTAATCCCAGTTGGTCCTTGGAAGAAGAACCCAGCGATCATGGAGAAATTGGACGAAATCTACGCTGAATTGAAATCTAAAGGCATTCGTGTCCGTTTGGATGATTCTGATCAGTCTCCAGGTTATAAGTTCAATGAGTATGAATTAAAAGGTGTTCCAGTACGTCTAGAACTTGGGCCGCGTGATCTTGAAAACAATCAAGCATTGATGAAAGCGCGTGATGGCGGCGAGAAAGTGGCAGTGGATCTGGCTGAAGCTGTGGCGAGCATCGAGCAAGAACTACAGACGATGCAGAAGCGATTGCTTGAAAATGCTCGTACGTTCCGTGACGAAAATTCTCATACAAACATCGACACGCTGGATGAGTTGAAGAAGCATATTGAAGATAGCGCGACTAACGGAGTAACTCCGGGTTGGATCCTTGCAGGCTGGTGCGGCGATGACACATGTGAAGAGCATGTTAAAGATGAATCGAAGTTTACGACACGTAATATTCCGTTCAACCCACCAGCAGAGAAATCTACTTGTATTAACTGTGGAAATGAATCGAAGCATACAGTTTGGTTTGCAAGAGCTTACTAATAGAGAAATCAAAAGCTGTCCCACGAAGTTTTCGTGGGACAGCTTTTTTTGGTGATGTTTAGTTGACATGCTGTAGAGAGTGAGTTGGTGCGTGTGATGGGATGGAAGCTCCAGCTGGCAGACGCTTACATCCTACATTGATAGTGCGGGTACTTAGATCACTCACTGTAGGTAGTATGTGAATTATTGTTTTGCCTTAACTCATTTAGATTCAAGTACTGAAATTCAAAAGCTATTACAGCATTTACTTTAATGCACAACCAAAAGTATCAATCACTCATATTGTAAGGGATTGGCGCGTAGGGGGGCTTTTGCGAGTTAAAGCGAAGTGTTAGGAGCACATCTTTGGACTCAATCCTCCCAACACAATAGCCAGCTTTTTTTTAATATTAGTCGTCTAGCTTCAACCCTTTCAATGCATCCGCAAATGGATTGTTAACAGGTTCATCATCATTGTTCTTCTTCAAATACTTCTGCACATCGCGCTTGTTGACTTTACCTTTTGAATCTTTCTCACGCCGCGATTTGAACGTAGAAAGCTTTTCGCGATAACCACACTTACACGTAAAGATTTGCCCGTCGCCTTCGCCGCGAAGCTCCATCTTCTTCTTACATTGTGGACAGCGTGCGTTCGTGACACGGGAGACGTTTTTACGGTGACCACATTCACGATCCTGACAAACGAGCATCTTGCCATGCTTGCCATTTACTTCAAGCATCGGCTTACCGCAGTCCGGACATGTTTTCGTAGAAATATTATCATGCTTGAACTTCGCTTCGCTCGCTTTAATCTCTGAAACAATTTCTTTTGTATAGCCTTTCATTTCATTAATGAAATCTTCTTTTTTCAGCTGACCTTTGGCTATCTTCTCTAGTTTCAACTCCCATTCAGCTGTCAGCAAAGGAGACTTCAATTCATCCGGTACTAATTGAAGCAACTGTTTTCCTTTGTTCGTGACATGGATGTCTTTCCCACGCTTTTCAATTAGGAAGGAGTTGAAGAGTTTGTCGATAATATCAGCACGTGTTGCGACCGTCCCGAGTCCACCTGTGGATTTCAATGTATCTGCCAATTTCTTATCCTGTGTGCCCATATATTTCGTTGGGTTTTCCATGGCAGATAATAGTGTGGCTTCATTGAATCGGGCAGGGGGCTTCGTTTGTCCAGATGTTTCTTTGATGAGTTTGATGTCTAACTGATCGCCTGCTACGAGCTTAGGTAACAATTGTTCTTTCGTGTCCTGTTCAGTTTCTTCTTCGTCAAATTGGTTGTTATACACTTCTTTCCAACCAGCAGCCAAAATCGTTTTTCCGCGCGCTGTGAAACGTTCGTCTGCTATTTTTGCATGAACCGTTAATTGTTCGTATTCATGTGCTGGGAACAGAACAGCTAAGAATCGCTTGACGACTAGATCATATATTTTCCGCTCACGATCGGACAATTTGTCGAGTAATACGATTTCTTCTGTCGGAATGATGGCGTGGTGATCGGATACTTTGCTGTCGTCAACAAAGGACTTACTCGTCTTAATCGGTTTCTTTAGTATTTTATTCGTAAGTGAACGATATTCGCCTATGCCGACTGTTTTCAAACGCTCAGGAAGTGTGGCAACGAGATCGCTTGAAAGGAAACGGGAATCGGTGCGTGGATAGGTAAGTATTTTATGTTGTTCATATAATTTCTGCATGATGTTGAGTGTATCTTTTGCTGAGTAGCCGAACATTTTGTTGGCGTCACGCTGTAATTCAGTCAAATCGTAAAGACCTGGTGAGAATGTCTTTTTCGCTTTCTTCTCGATATTTTCAATTACAGCTTGTTTTCCATCGGACTTTTTGACGATAGCAGATAGTTTGTCACGGTCGAATGAACGAGTATCACCTGTTTTTGCATCCTGCCACGTCAGTTTTAAGTTCGAGTCAGACTGTGCTTCGATGCCGTAAAATGTTTTAGGGCGGAAGGTGTTAATCTCTTCTTCACGCTGTGCAATGATTGCAACGACAGGTGTCTGCACACGTCCACAGTTAAGTTGTGCGTTAAACTTGGTTGTCAGTGCACGCGTGGCATTAAGACCGATATACCAATCGGCTTCTGAACGTGCGACTGCTGCTTCAAATAAATTTTCGTAAGCCTTGCCCGGTTTTAACTGGGCGAAACCATCTTTAATTGCTTTGTCTGTTACGGAGGAAATCCACAGACGTTTGATCGGCTTCTTAACCTTTGCTTTTTCGATAATCCAACGAGCAACTAATTCTCCTTCACGTCCAGCATCTGTACCGATAATGATATCTGCAACATCCGTGCGGAGCAACTGCGCTTTTACGGCATTGTATTGTTTGCTCGTTTGTTTGATGACCGTAAGTTTCAAATCGTCAGGCATCATCGGTAGATCATCTAGTTTCCACGTCTTGAATTTCGTATCGTAATTCTCTGGATCAGCGAGCGTCACCAAGTGTCCGAGCGCCCACGTCACGATATATTTATCGCCTTCTAAATAGCCATTACCTTTTTTATTGCAGTTAAGTACACGGGCAATATCCCGTGCCACGGAAGGTTTCTCCGCCAGTACTATACTTTTTTTCATATAATGAACTCCTTTTTATATACATGTCGAAAAACTCCTCAAACAGATAAGGTTAAAGACCTTATGCTATATGAAGGAGTTACTTACTAAAAAGTGTAAACCAGACCGGAAGTTTCGTCAATTAAGGCGGATGCATACTTTCTGTGAGTTCATTGTATTAACAAGATGCCTCCTAAGCAGAGAACAGAATTCCAGATGGAGTGAAAATACAAGACTGAACGTATGATTTTTTTGTATACTATGAGTAACACTATAGAAACGAGGGATTTCAATGTCAGAATTAAAAGATCGTTTAATGGCCGATATAAGGACAGCAATGAAGGAAAAAGACACGATGAAAAAAGGCGTCATTAATTTATTGCGTGCAGGTCTACAAAATGAATCGATTGAATTAAAGCGCGAACTGACGAAAGAAGAAGAAATCAAAATCGTTCAGCGTGAGCTTAAGCAAACAAAACAATCGCTCGATGAAGGTCAAAAAGCCAATCGTGAAGACATCGTGGAAGCAGAAAAAGCGAAGATTGCGATTGTCGAATCTTACTTGCCGAAGCAAATGAATGTGGAAGAAGTAAAAGAATTGATTGCTTCATTAGGCATTCCACAAGACGCATCAATGGGTCAGACAATCGGCGTTGTAATGAAGGAAGTTGCTGGTCGTGCGGAAGGAAAGACTGTTTCGCAGGCGGTGAAAGAGTATTTGCAGAATTGAACTATTAATAAGGAACTGGACGACAAGTCGTGTACTTGTCATCCAGTTCTTTTATTTTTCAAATGAAGCCCGTAATACGTAAACCACGTCGTATTCTTTTAATTCGTCCAAGGAGCCTTCTTTTTGTTCATAAAAATCGTTAGATAGCGTACTAGTCGGTGATCCTTCTGTCGTAGATGTATAGATGATACCAGCCAACAACATGTTATCTGATAGAAGTAAACCTTCTTGTGGATTGGTAGTAAATAGAGTGGCCATGTCGTTCATACTCTTTAGTTCTTCTTGATTGCGAACACTTGCCGAGCCTTTAGCGTCGCTTATGCTTGCGGAAAATAATAATTCTTCTTCGAGTGTTTGTGTGACCGTCAAAACGATGCTACCTTTCGTTGATTCTCCAGGCAGCGGAGTGGATAACTCGCTGATCGGTTCTGCAACCTTCTTACCTTTTTTGTACTTTTCTACCCAAAGAGTTACCTTTTTATAGTTTTGATCGGCTGTATAATCAAAGACAAATGCGATATTGGCAGCTGTTTCAAGTATTTGTTTTTCCCGATCCGTAAGTTCAGGCATCGTCAATTTATTCGTATCAGTTGCTGCACAAGCGCTGAGAAATAATATACAGCTTAAGAGCGCTATACTCATCCATTTTTTCATCGTATATGCCTCCTTATCTTTACATTTTATTATAACATTTTACAGTATTGTCTGAAATGTTCGAGTGTTTTTATGTATTTTACAAGAAATATGTCGATTTGTGATAAAAAAGTAATAGTTAACTAGAAATAATAAATAAATCGTACCCATACAAATAAATTGATAGGACTGTCACAGCTTATATACTGTCGTACATTCTTTGATATCAATACATGTATATGAAGTGGAAGTGACAAGTTATATTGAAGAGTTGAATGAATTCAGTAGGTATATTTCTTAAATGAAAATTAAATATAGTATTTAATTTTCATATTAATCTTTACTATTTCATAAAGAATGATAAAGTTGAAAGATAACTGTCTACTTGCTTGTTAATAAAAAGGTAGGCAAATGATAAAATGGAGTGGTAATTTTGATGAAAAATGCTGTAATGGAAAAAGAAAAACAACAAGAAGGAATTATGCAAATTCCCGAATGGTGGACTTGTCCAGAAGGGCATGAAGAATTACAAAAAGCTGCACATGCGTTAGGCAAGAAAGAACTGCTACCGCGTGCACTTATTTCTGATCAAGAGAAAATGTATCCGCGCGAAAGTTTACGTGAAGTGGCGAAGTCTGGTTATTCGGCTGTTACCATCCCAGTTGAAGCGGGTGGTCTGAAAGACGGATTCACAGCATTCGCAGTTCTTTCCGAAAGCTTTGCGCATTATTGCCCGTCTACGACGATGTGCTGGGTTATGCATATGACAACAGCGCATACGATCTATGAAGCGGGAACAGAAGAACAGCGTCAACGTTTATTGCCACGCCTACGTGACGGGCAAATCGGTGGCCTAGCGTTTAGTGAAAGAGCGACAGGAGGGCACTTCTGGAATATCGGTAGTAAAGCGATACGAAAAGCAAATGGTTATTTGTTGGATGCAGAAAAGTCATTCGTCACAAGTGGTGGAGAAGCAGACTTTTATTTAGTTGCAACGACATCACCTGAAACAGATGATCCCGATAATTTGATGTTCTTGTTGGTAGAAAATGATCAGCAGGGTGTCGAAGCATTTCCGTTTGATGCAATGGGGCTACGCGGCAATGCAAGTGGTCCGATGAACTTTAAAGAGGTGCAAGTTGCTCTTGAAAACCGTATAGGTGGCGAAGGCGGTATGGGCTATTTCAATGACAACACGATCGATCCTCTATTCTTATTAGGTTCAGCAGCTTGCTGGATTGGTATTGCACAAGGTGCTTTGAATATGGCAACAGATGGTGCTAAACGCAGGGTACACGCAGATACGGGATCATCCGTTTCAGATTATCAAGTGATTCGTCATGAGTTGGCGAAGGCGCAAATTAAAGTCGATAGCGCACGTAGTATGTTGTATCGTACAACAGAAGCGATGGACCGTTGTAATAAAGAAGGTAAGGAATTATCGGAGTGTTTATATCCATTATGGCAGCTGAAGACGCATGCAGCAGATATGGTGATTGATGTTACCAATTCAGCGTTGCAAGTGTCAGGTGGCCGTGGTTATATGACGGGTCAGGTAGAGAAGTTCGTCCGTGACGGGCGTGCTGGTGCTATTATGGGGCCGACAAACGAAGTGTTGCGTGAGTGGATTGGCCGTACCATGATAGAAGTACCTTGGATGGATTAATTGAATACAATTAAACAGTCACCGGCAGAGTATATCTGCGGGTGACTGTTTGTGGTTTTTATAGATAAATATCGTCGTGCGTAGGCGAGTATTGTGCGATTTTGCTCATTAATCCGTATAAGCGCTCTACGTGTTCGGTTAACTGCTCTAAGAGGGTGTCCAAGCGCCCTATCAGCGTGCACAAGCGCTCTATCAGGCACCACAAGCGCTCATACCTGCCATGTAACCGCTCAATACGTACAACGATCACACTGTAAGCGCTACTCCAACAACCCTTGTTCTCTCAAAAATGCCTCTGCTACTTTTTTCGCGTTAGCACCTTCCGCGTTCACTTGATAATTCATTTCACGCATCTCCTCGTCCGTTACGATTCCAGCAAGGCTATTTAACGCATCCTCAAGTTCGGGATACTTCTTCAACGTCTCTTTTCGAAGCAATGGTGCGCCTTGATACGGAGGGAACAGTTCTTTGTCGTCTTTGAGAACTGACAAATCATATTCGCGTAGCTCGCTATCAGTCGAATAGGCGTCCATCAAGTTGATTTCGCCAGTCTCTATAGCTTGATAGCGCAGCTTCGGTTCCATCGTTTGGATGGAGGGGAACGTAATGTCATAAAGCTTTTGAATGCCGAGGTATCCATCTTCCCGGTCATTAAATTCGAGAGTGAAGCCCGCTTTTACGGCCCGTTCAACTGCGGCTAGATCAGAAATTGTTTTGAGTCCGTACTCTTCTTGGAATGCTTTGGAAACGGCGAGCGTATACGTGTTATTGAAAGACATCGGTGTCAGGAATGTCATATTAAATTGTTCATCTAATCCTTTTCGAGCTTGCTCATACACTTCGTCACGGTCGTTGCTGACAGCTTTATCCTTCAAGAACTCGGATATAGCCGTACCTGTAAACTCAGGGTACAAATCGATGCTTCCTGATTTCAGTGCATTGAAGACGAATGACGTTTTACCGAGACCTGGTTTTAATTCCACAGAGAGATCAGTTTGGTCTTCAATCAATAGTTTGTACATGTTAATAAGAATTTCGGGTTCTGCGCCAAGCTTGGCACCAATGACTATTTCTTGTTTGGAGTTACCGCCTATGAATGGAGCCGCAATCATCAAGACCGCTACAATAACGAAAGTTACAAATGCGGTAATCGCTTTCCTGAACGAAAGACCTTCGAATGTCTTTAGTAGGAAATCGAAGAATAGTGCAAGTAATGCTGCAGGGATAGCGCCTAGCACGATTAATGATGGATTATTACGATCGATTCCAAGTAAGATCAATTCACCTAAGCCACCCGCGCCAATCAAAGCAGCTAATGTTGCGGTTCCGACGATTAGTACCATGGAAGTACGAATACCTGCCATGATAATCGGCATTGCTAGCGGTAATTCGACTTTCATCAGCCTTTTTCGGGTATTCATTCCCATCGCAGTCGCTGCTTCTTTAAGTGAAGGGTCGACTTCTTTAATGCCCGTATATGTATTGCGCAAGATAGGCAACAACGCATAGACGACTAACGCTATAATTGCAGGTACTTTTCCTATACCGAATAAGGGAATCAATAGACCGAGCAGCGCAAGAGAAGGGATTGTCTGCAATACAGCACTTGCGCCAATGACAGATTCCGCCATTTTTCGCCGATTTGTCAAATAGATGCCAAGTGGAACAGCAATCAACACGGCAATTAATAAGGAGATTAATGAAATTTGAATATGTTCGATCAGAGCTTCTAGTAATTGACCACGCCGATTTTGAAGAACATCTAGAAAACTATTCATTAGATATTCCTCCTTTCAGTGACTGCTCCGCTAGGAAATGTAGAATTCCTTTTCGGGTAACCATACCAATAACTTGTCCATTTTGTTTAATCGCAACTTGATCTTCAGAAGCTAAGAACTGCAAGAGTGGTCCCCATTCAGAATCAATGGGAATTGCAAAAGACAGTGATAGATCTGTCGGGATTTCTTCTATATGATCCGCAATGGAAAATGTGCGAGCCGCAGCTGATGCTGTAAATTCACGTACGAACGGTGATGCAGGTTTGGTGAGAATTTCTTGCGGTGTTGCAACTTGCTCAATTTTACCTTCATTCATGATACAGACACGATCGCCTAATTTAAATGCTTCCTGTAGATCATGCGTAACAAATACAATAGTCTTTTGAATTCTATGCTGTAAGTCCAGCAGATCATCCTGAAGTTTCAAGCGACTAATTGGATCCAGTGCGCTGAATGGTTCATCCATTAATAGAATATCTGGGTCTGCCGCCAGTGCGCGTACAACGCCTACTCGCTGTTGCTGACCGCCTGACAATTCATTCGGTTTACGCTTTCGGTACACTTCGGGATCTAATCCGACCATTTCAAGTAGTTCCGTTATACGTGCGCGGATATCTTTCTTTTTCCACCCTACCAGTTCAGGGACAATTGCAATGTTTTCTTCGATTGTCATATGCGGAAACAAGGCGATTTGTTGTAATACATAGCCGATTTGCCAACGAAGCTCATGGATTGGATAATCACTGATTCGCTTGCCATCGAGCCAAATCGTACCTTTTGTAAGTGGAATCAGCCGGTTGATCATCTTAAGCGTAGTGGTCTTCCCGCAACCACTTGGTCCCACTAGTACAAGAAACTCCCCGCGCTGAATTTCTAAATTCACTGATTCCACGACTAAGCGTGACATATCATAACTCTTTGAAACATCTTCAAAACGAATCATCGAATCCCTCCCTTTTTATTATGATTTTCACATAGTGTCAGAAAAATAGGAAGTTATATCCCTTTAAAAAGAATAACGCATTGTAATATACCGTTCATTCTCCGTTCATCTTCGTAAGATAATATATGAGTATAAAGAATAAAAACGGAGGCGTTAATATGAAAATCGCATGGAAAGAAATGAAGAAGAGTAAAACTAAGTTTCTAATTCTCGGGTCCATTATATTCCTCGTCAGCTTCTTGACGTTTATTATTTCAGGACTGGCAAACGGATTATCACAGGATAATGCAGCGCTGATAAAAGATTTACCGGAAGGACAATTTTATTTAAGTAAAGATGCAGACGAGACCTACAATCTTTCAAAAATAGATGAAGAAGTTCAAAAGCAAATACTCATTGACCGTCCCGATGCAACTGCATTTTCGGTTCAGATGGGATTCGTCAATGACGCAAAAGATAAGCAGCACAGTGTGGCATTCGTTGCTTCTACTGATTCCGAGCTATTTGAAAACGTCAAAGATGGAGAAATTGTTCTGGATAGTTCTTTAAAAGAAGATGGAATTCAAGTTGGTGACGTCTTAACGAATAATCAATTCAGTGGAGAGTTCGTTGTTAAAGGGTTTGTTGATCAACAAAAGTACAGTCACGCACCCGTTGCTTTCATCGGGATGACGAACTATCAGGAAATCTATCGAGTGATGGAAATGCAGACAATTTTCATCCCAGGTAAAGATGCACCAACACTAAGCGCATTAGATTCATTTTCAAATAAAGAGTTTTTAAATGCAATTCCAAGTTACAGTGCAGAGCAGATGTCATTGAATATGATCGTCTGGTTCCTAGTCATAATCAGTGGTATGCTGTTTGCAATTTTCTTCTATATGATGAATGTTCAGAAGATCGGATTGTACGGCATATTGAAAGCGATTGGTATGAAGACGATTTCGTTATTCAAGATGATTTGGTATCAGATGCTAGTCATTACCGCTATTTCACTCGTATTGTCCATTGCGCTCAGCCAAGCATTTAGTTTAATTGCCCCTGAAGGCATGCCGTTCCACTTAACGATGGACACCGTATTGATGCTATCAGCAGTATTTATGGTGGTCGGTTTTATCGGTGCTACCATTTCAGGAATCCAAGTGAAAAATATTGAACCGCTTCAAGCGATTCAACAAGGAGAGATGTAATATGTCTGCCTTTACAATTGATAAAGTGAAAAAGACGTTTTCCAATGGAGAAATTGAAGAAGAGATATTAAAAGGTGTGGATTTATCATTGAAGGAAGGGGAAATCACCGCGTTGATTGGCCCTTCCGGCTCTGGAAAATCAACTATCTTAACGATTGCAGCAGGTTTGCAAAGAGCATCTGGCGGCGAGATTTTATTTGAAGGGAAAGACATGACGAAGATGAGTCAGGAAGAGGTTCGCCACGTTCGTGCAACAGACTTCGGATTTGTTTTTCAGTCGTCCCACTTAGTTCCTTTTTTGACGGTGGAAGAGCAACTGCAGTTGATGCTTGACGTATCAGAAACGAAAATGAGTAAAAAAGAACAGGCCAAAGCAATAGATGAGATGTTAGAGTTAGTTGAAATGCAGCACCGCAAAGATGCTTATCCTTCTTCCTTATCAGGAGGAGAGCGTCAACGTGTGGCGATTGCTCGTGCGATTATTCATCGCCCAAAAATCTTGTTTGCGGATGAACCAACTGCAAGTCTTGATACGAAACGCTCAAAAGGTGTGATGGAATTATTGCAAGAACTAACACGTACATTAAACTTAACGACATTGATGGTGACGCATGATGAAGAGATGCTACCATATGTTGATCGGGTTATTACGATGCGGGATGGTTATATAGTAGAATAAGCGAGACTGAGACATAACTATCTCACCCCGTTTCCCTACACTCCGAAAGGCACGCTTTCCGAGGGGCGTGGCTTGAGCCGCTTCCTTCGCTTTGCTACGTCCAGGGTCTCAAGACGCACGCTGATCCCTCAGGAGTCGGCCTTTCTCCGTTCCGGTACATTCTGATACTCTAA
>NZ_PDYV01000014.1:0-76495 GCF_002743235.1 Sporosarcina sp. P25 | reverse complement strand
GCTAGCCGAATATATCTCCTATTACAACTCCAAACGTATTAAATCAAAATTGGGGATGAGTCCGATAGAGTATCGAACTCACCACCAGCTTAGTGCGTAATAAAACTTGTCCAACTTTTGGGGGTCACTTCAGTTCGGGCGGGCCCGCGGTGAGCCAACCAGGTCGCGTAGCTCCCTTTGGTTGTCTCACCTGTCGGGCTGAACCTCCCCGAGTCGCCTTCCACTACGATTCACTTTTGTTTTTCTGGATATAGATGGGAGGAGATATAGTCAAACCCAAACCAAATACGCAAGCGCTCATAGATTCGTCTAAGTGATCATAGCAACTTCACGACCGCTCAATGATCTCAACAAGCGATCATATTCATTGGGTAAACGCTCTTAGAAGCAATTAAGTGATCATACTTGCTTTGTAAGCGCTCATTGAGCTTCAAGACTTTACAGATTTTGAATTTAAATAAGTAATAAAGCGCCACTAAGTCACTTGCCAATAACAATGACGTTTAAAACTAATCGCAATCTCACGGTAGGATTGTAGTGGAAAAGGTGGCGACTCCTGGTGATCAGCACGATCTTGAGATCCTAGACTGAGCGAGAGCCGATGCGAAGTACGGCTTTTGCGAGTAAAAGCGAAGCGTTAGGAGCACATCTTTGCACGTAGCGATGGAAGCGGCTCAAGATTTTACCCCCGGAAAGCATCCACTTCTGCAACGGAAATCCCAAACCACTATCCAATGTCTCCCTCTCTAGGCACTTTCTAATTCGTCGAGCATTTTTCCACGTTCTCATTAAAACTCACTATGCATAGTATGAAAGAAGGAGGGGAAACTATGCGTTTTTCCAGCTTACAGAAAAAAGAAGTCATTGAACTGAAAAAAGGGTCTTTCCTCGGTTTTGTTCAAGACGCCACAATCGACATCGAAAAAGGAGAAATTGCGCAACTTCATATAGGCGAACTTGAACGCTCATTCTTCTCAGACAGCAAGTCAAAAGGTGTCCAAAAAATCAATTACAAAGACGTCATGACGATTGGAAAAGATATTATCTTGATTGAGAATAAACGGCTCAATAAATGACTTATCGTTGATATATAGTGCCCAAATTGATACAATGAAATAAAGCTAATGAAAAGTAGTGATAATATGGAACAAGTAGAACAACGACTAGCCACTATACAAAATCAAATAAACGAAGCATGTGAAACGTCAAATCGCAGCTCGGATGATATCACGTTAATAGCTGTCACGAAGCAAGTATCTTCCGCTAGAGCCCAATCCCTACTAGATATTGGGATTAGGAACTTAGGAGAAAATCGTCTCGAAGGATTGCTTGATAAGCAAGAAACGATTGTAGGTCCAGTCAATTGGCACTTTATTGGTAACTTACAAACACGCAAAGTAAAAGAATTAGTCGACACGATTGACTGCCTTCATTCGCTTGACCGTATGAGCCTTGCGAATGAAGTGAACAAGCGGGCAAGTAAGCCGCTAGATTGTTTTGTACAAGTCAATGTTTCAGGTGAAAAATCTAAATCGGGTATTACTCCCGATGAAGCAGATGTATTCTTTGAACAATTAGCGGCTTACGAAAACATTCATGTAATTGGACTGATGACGATGGCACCAAACACGGATGATGAATCTGTAGTTCGCAACACATTCCGTTCTTTACGTGAACTACGAGACAGAATCGCAACAAAAGGATTATCCTACGCACCGTGTACTAAACTGTCCATGGGTATGTCCAATGATTTTACAATTGCAATAGAAGAAGGTGCAACTCATATACGCATCGGCACTGCATTGGCCGGATCAGAAAGCGAGGAAACTGAATGAGCCTCAAAAAACGATTGGAAAAAATGTTTTGGGTACAGGAAGAAGATTTAGTCCAACAACCGAAACCCCAAAGCAAACCAACAAAAGGTGAACAAGCAATGGCTCGCAAAGAGATGAAGAAGCTAGCAGGGAAGAAACGGGCTGTCAATAGTCGACTTCAAGCCTCACCGCAAAAACCTTCATCTACACAAGCCCCAGTGATTAGCCTACAAAGTCTTCAAAAATCATCAAAAGTCATTCTACTCGAGCCGCGTTCTTATGCTGAAGTAGAGGATATTGCAGAACATTTGAAGAATCGCCGTTCTGTCGTTGTGAACTTACAGCAGATAGAGCGAGATCAAGGATTTCGTATCATTGATTTCTTAAGTGGGACAGTTTATGCCCTCGGTGGCGACATTCAACGAATTGGCGCAGATATATTTCTATGTGCACCTGACAACGTAGAAGTAGCCGGTAAAATAACGGAGTTTCTATCTGAACAACAAGAACGATAGGCTACACAACTTAGAACTTTCAATAGTTGAAAGTTGAACAATTTGAATGAGGTGTACATGTTATTATGATCGCATTATTAAACAATTCTTATTTATTAATATCCGGAGCCTTACAAATCTATTCAATCCTATTGGTCATTTATATTTTAATGTCATGGGTTCCATCTACTAGAGAAACAAAATTTGGGCAGCTGATAGCAAAGATAGCAGAGCCCTATTTAGGCTTTTTCCGTAAGTTCATACCTCCATTTGGCATGATTGATTTTTCACCGATCGTCGCATTGCTGTCCTTACAATTAATCAGCAGAGGGATTGGACAGATTTATTTGATGATCTTCCAAGCATTAGTAAATTAAGTATAACCTTAACTGAATTTGGAAATCCTCACAAGGTGGGGATTTTTTTATATAAGGAGAAGAAATAGAATGGATTCAATATTTCAACATTTTCGTAAAGAAGAACAACCGTTTATTGAAAAAGTGAATAGTTGGGTGAAAGAAGTAGAAGATACATATGCACCCAAGCTAACAGAGTTTATGGATCCACGTCAGCGGTTCATAACAGAATCAATCGTGAGAAATTCAGATCTCACATTGACAGCTGAAGGCGGCTTTAATGATGCAGAACGACAGCGTGTACTCATCTACCCTGATTATTACACCCCGACTAAAGAGGATTTTCAAATCAGTATATATAAGGTGAATTATCCGCAAAAATTCGTTACGATGAAACATTCCCAACTCCTTGGATCTTTACTGTCTGTTGGAATAGAACGTTCACGGTTTGGTGATATACAACTAACTGAAGAAGCGGTGCAATTTGCGGTTGCTGAGGAAGTATCTGAATACATCCATGTCCATTTCACGCAAGTCGGTAAAGTGAAAGTTTCAGTAGAGCCAGTTTTGACCACGGAAGACTTTATCAATGTAAAAGAAGAGTGGACGGAAGAACTGCATATCGTTAGTTCATTGCGTTTGGACGTAGTTGTAGCAGCATTAACAAACAGTTCAAGAGCTAAAGCTTCTTCACTTATTAAGGCGGAAAAAGTAAAAGTGAATTGGGCTATGATTGATCAACAAGCATTTGAAGTGGAAGAATATGATGTACTCTCAATTAGAGGATTTGGCCGCTTTAGAATTATGAGTATCGAAGGGCGTACAAAGAAAGATAAAATTCGCGTGATGATCGGTGCGCTAGTCTGAATAGAATCCTTGATAAATTAAGAAAAGTAGTGTTTAATCAAGTAGTAAACACAATCACACTGTAAACTATGTAAGCATACTGAAAGGAGAAAGCGTATTATGGCTTTAACCCCTACGGATATACATAACAAAACATTCAACACGAAATTTCGTGGCTATGACGAAGATGAAGTGAATGGATTTTTAGAACAATTGATGAAAGACTACGAAAACGTTCTGAAGAAAAATGAAGAACTTGAAAAAACAGTTTCTGATAATGAAGTTAAGATTACTCACTTTAATTTAATAGAAGAAACGATGCAGAAATCTATTCTGATTGCACAAGAAGCTGCAGAAGATGTTCGCAAAAATGCTATTCAAGAATCAAAGTTAATCATTTCTGAAGCAGAAAAGAATGCAGACCGCCTTGTTAACGACGCACTCGCACAGGCAAGAAAGATTGCACTAGAAGTCGAAGTGTTGAAGAAACAGTCAAAAGTATTCAAAAGCCGTTTCAAGATGATGGTAGAAGCGCAGCTTGATATGATCAACACTGAAGACTGGGACGACTTGTTGAAGTATGAATTAGATACATCCAGCGTAGAAAGTGCAGCTGAGCAAGAGTTGGATATTCCGAATGTAGACAGTCTAGATGAAGAACTAGTTACGAAGACGAAAGAAGCTTGACAACTTCCGAACACATTTTTATAATGAAAAGTAAATTGAAACGAAGAAGCGTTGACGGAAAAAGTACTTTCTGATTTTGCCCATAGCGAGCCGGGGATGGTGTAAGCCCGGTGGTAAATCAGAAACGAAAATCACTCCTGAGCTAGAACCTTTATGTAGATCTTGGTTCTCGGCCTCACACTGTCGTTACTAGTGTCTAAGCGGCAATTGCGTTATGCAATTGCAAGTAGGGTGGTACCGCGAGAATGAACCTCGTCCCTTTTTGGGATGGGGTTTTTCTGATTTCTCAAGAAAGAGAGCGCTTGATCTAGCTGATTTCATTTCTTAAACAATAATTTGAATCACACATATTTTAAGGAGGAATTATAATGGAATATAAAGATACATTACTTATGCCGAAAACTGATTTCCCTATGCGTGGAAATTTGCCAAATAATGAGCCGAAAATGCAGGAAGAGTGGAATGAGAAGAATATCTATCAGCAAGTTCAAGAACGTACTGCGGACCGTCCGTTCTTCATTTTGCATGACGGACCGCCTTATGCAAACGGTGACTTACACATGGGTCACGCACTTAACAAAGTACTAAAAGACTTTATCATTCGTTATAAATCAATGTCTGGATTCCACGCACCCTATGTACCAGGTTGGGACACACACGGTTTACCAATAGAGCAAGCACTTGTAAATAAAAAGGTTGATCGCAAAAAAATGAGTACCGCTGAATTCCGTAAAATGTGTGAAGAGTATGCCCTTCAACAAATTGACAATCAGCGTACGCAGTTCAAGCGTTTAGGTGTTCGTGGAGATTGGGATAATCCATACATCACGCTGAAGCCTGAATTTGAATCACGTCAAATACAAGTATTTGGTGAAATGGCTAAAAAAGGCTACATCTATAAAGGACTAAAACCTGTCTACTGGTCTCCTTCAAGTGAAACTGCCTTGGCAGAAGCGGAAATTGAATATCAGGATAAGAAATCTCCCTCCATATACGTCAGTTTCTCAATCTCGGATGGGAAAGGTGTACTGGAGCATGATGAGAAGTTCCTGATCTGGACAACAACACCTTGGACAATTCCAGCAAACTTAGGAATTTCCGTTCATCCTAAATTTACGTATGCAGTAGTAAAAGTTCAGAATGAGAAATTTGTAGTAGCAAAAGACTTAATCGAGTATTTGGCGAAAGAATTGGAATGGGAAGAGTACTCAATCGAAAAAGAAATTCAAGGTGTAGATCTTGACCGAATCGTTGCGAGACATCCATTTTATGACCGTGATTCATTAGTTATGTTAGGTGAGCATGTTACGGCAGATGCGGGTACAGGTTGTGTCCATACAGCACCAGGCCATGGTGAAGATGACTTCTACGTAAGTAAGCAATATGGAATCGATGCATTATCTCCAATTGATGATCGAGGTGTCATGACGGAGGAAGCACCATTTTTCGCAGGTATGTTCTATGAGGATGCGAATAAAGCGGTAACTGAAAAGCTGAAAGAAGTCGGGGCACTTCAAAAGTTGTCATTCTTCACTCACTCGTACCCGCATGATTGGCGTACGAAGAAGCCAGTCATCTACCGTGCGACTGCACAATGGTTCGCTTCTATTGAATCTTTCAGAAATGATTTACTCGAAGCAATCCGAACTACTACATTCACACCAGCTTGGGGTGAAACACGTTTATTTAATATGGTGCGTGACCGTGGTGACTGGTGTATTTCCCGTCAGCGCGTATGGGGTGTTCCCATTCCGGTATTCTATGCGGAAAATGGAGAGGCGATTCTTACAGATGAAACAGTCAGTCATGTAGCAGATTTATTCCGTGAGAATGGATCAAATGTCTGGTTCGAACGTTCTGCAAAAGAACTATTGCCAGAAGGCTATACACATGAAGGAAGCCCGAATGGCGAATTCACGAAAGAAACGGACATTATGGATGTTTGGTTCGACTCGGGTACTACACATCAAGGAGTACTAGATGAACGTGATGATCTTCGTTACCCAGCAGATTTATATCTTGAAGGTTCCGATCAATATCGCGGTTGGTTCAACTCTTCATTGACTACGAGCGTAGCCATTAACGGTATTGCACCGTATAAAGGCATCTTGAGCCATGGTTTCACATTGGACAAAAATGGCCGTAAGATGAGTAAGTCTTTAGGGAATGTCATCGTTCCTTCGAAAGTCATCAATCAACTTGGTGCAGACATCGTCCGTCTATGGGTATCGTCTGTAGATTATACAGCAGATGTTCGTGTATCTGATTCGAACTTTAAGCAAGTATCAGAAGTCTACCGGAAGATCCGTAATACGATTCGTTTCTTGCATGGGAACGTAGCCGATTTTAATCCAACTACAAATCGTGTAGCATTTGATGATATGCGTGCAATTGATCAGTACGTCTATGTGAAGTTGCAGGATTTGATTGAGGAAGTTCTTACAGCTTACGAGCAGTATGCGTTCCCTACGGTCTACCACGCAATCAATAATTTCTGTACAGGCGTACTAAGCTCACTGTACTTGGATATTGCGAAAGATGTAGTCTATATCGAAGCTGCGAATCACCCAGATCGTCGTGCAATGCAGTCGGTGATGTATGATACATTGATTACACTAGTCAAGCTCATCACACCAATCTTGCCACACACAGCAGATGAAATGTGGAAAAATATTCAGTACGTTGAAGAAGATAGTGTCCAATTGACGGATATGCCTGAAGCTGATCATAAAGGTGAACTTGCGGACAAGCTTCGTGAGCGCTTTGATAATTTGATGGAGATTCGTGATGATGTCTTGAAAGCTCTCGAAGAAGCACGAAACGCGAAAGTAATTGGGAAATCATTGGAGGCAAAAGTGACTGTTGTGTTGCCTGAAGTTCAACGTGGCATATTGCAAGCAGAAGATATCGATTTTGCACAATTCTTCATCGTCTCGGACTTTGAAGAGAGTACAGATGCAGAGTTACCAAATGCATTGAAACTGGATCATGCAACGGTCTTGGTAGAACCTGCTGAAGGTGAAAAATGTGAGCGTTGCTGGACAATCTCTAAAACAGTTGGAGAAGATGCAGAACATTCAACACTATGTACACGATGCGCGACTGTTGTGAAAGAAAACTATGCGTAAGCAATTTTGATGTCGTAGCCATCATCATTCACTCGTGGATGATGATGGTTTTTTTGCATAGTGGAACTAACAAACACAATGGAAGACGTGTTTTTGTGGTAAACTAAAGAAGAAATTAGCTGGATGGAGGGTAATGAAGTGATCGTTTATTATGCAATCGCAGCACTGGTCATCGGCTTGGATCAGTTGACGAAATGGCTAGTCGTAAAAAATATGGAGTTAGGAGAACATATTTCTGTTCTCGATCCCTATATTGCATTGCTATCTCACCGTAACCGTGGTGCTGCATGGGGTATGCTTGAAGGGAAGATGTGGCTCTTTTTTATAGTGACCATTGTAGTAGTAGTAGCTATCATTTACTTTTTCCATACAGAAGGTAAAAAGGACCGATTACTAGGTATGAGTTTAATGCTATTGCTAGGCGGTGCGATTGGAAACTTTATCGATCGACTAGTCAGGGGAGAAGTAGTGGATTTCATCAGCGTCTTGATTCCTGTTATAAATTATGATTTTCCGATATTTAATGTGGCGGATGCCGCACTGACAATCGCTGTCATACTTATTTTGTTACACGTAGTGCTTGATGAAAAAAAGAAAAAGAAAAAGGTGTCGTAATGGAAAGAATTGAATATGAAATAACTGAAGAACTTACAGGCAATCGAATAGACAAAGCATTGGCTACCCTTCAACCGGATTGGTCACGTACACAAATCCAGCAATGGGTGAAAGAAGAACATGTTAAGGTGAATGACATTGCAATAAAACCGAACTATAAAGTCAAGTCAGGCGATAAGGTCACTGTTGAGCAGCCAGAAATCGAAGAGTATGATGTCAAAGCTGAAAACTTACATCTTGAAATCGTTTATGAAGATCAAGATGTATTGGTTGTTAACAAACCTGTCGGGATGGTGGTTCACCCATCAGCCGGTCATGTAAGTGGAACGTTAGTCAATGGATTGATGTACCAAGTGAAAGATTTATCAGGTATCAATGGTATTATGCGACCTGGTATCGTGCACCGTATCGATAAAGATACTTCCGGATTATTGATGGTGGCGAAAAATGATAAAGCGCATGTCTCATTAGTTAATCAGCTCGTTGCTAAATCAGTGAATCGTGTATATACTGCATTAGTTCACGGACATATTCCGCATGATAACGGCACAATAGATGCACCGATCGGGCGTGATAAGCGTGATCGTCAACGAATGGCGGTCGTGGATGATGGGAAAAATGCTGTTACACACTTTAAGGTCCTTGAACGTTTTGGCGCCTATACATTGGTTGAATGCCGCTTAGAAACAGGGAGAACTCATCAGATTCGTGTGCATATGAAATATATTGGTTTCCCTCTTGTAGGAGACCCAAAATACGGTCAGAGAAAAACAATCGATTTTGGCGGTCAAGTACTGCATGCGGGAACTGTTGGTTTTGATCACCCTACAACGGATGAATATATGGAGTTTACTGCCCAGTTGCCTGAAAATTACCAACAGTTGCTAAATGAGTTGCGTGCTTAATAGGCGTTGACAAACGCTTATTAAGAGATGTATACTCTAGTAAGAAATTGAATAGCGATACCTTTAACGTCAGTCCTGTGAGGCTGGGAAGGTTGCACGGAATTACATGATTGCTTACTGCGGTAAGTATCGATGTATGCTTTTTTCTGCACGTCCGCCCTCCAGTCTACTCTGACTGGAGGGTTTTTTTATAGAAAAAAGGTAAAAGAGAAAGGGGACTTATTGATATGACGGAAAAAGCAGAAATACTAGACGAACAAGCAATCACACGGGCGGTCACACGAATTGCCCATGAAATTATTGAAAAAAATCGGGGTATTGATCACTGCATCCTGGTTGGCATTAAAACAAGAGGGGCAATCTTGGCAAAACGCTTAGCAGATAAGATTGAACTAATTGAAGGTAAACCTGTCAAAACCGGTGAATTGGATATCACATTGTACCGAGATGACCTTCAATTAAAGAATCAGCAAGGGGAAGCCTTCGTACAACAGGTCGACATCGAACATGATGTAGCCGACCAAAAAGTCATCTTGGTTGACGATGTTCTGTATACAGGCAGAACAGTACGAGCTGCATTAGATGCCATTATGGACTTAGGAAGACCTTCTTCCATACAGCTGGCTGTATTAGTAGATCGAGGTCATCGAGAATTACCGATTCGTCCCGACTTTGTTGGTAAAAATATCCCGACTTCAAATGAAGAGCGGGTAGTAGTCAGTATGATAGAGAAAGATGGAACGGATGGAGTCAAGATTCACACACGTACATTATAAGTAGCTGGGGGAAATGATAGATGAATGTAAAAGTATTGGATGTACATGAAAAACCGCAGCCTATTCGCTGGCTGGCACTAAGTTTGCAACATATGTTTGCCATGTTCGGCGCCACAATTTTGGTACCACAACTTGTAGGCTTAAGTCCTGCTATCGCGTTATTAACGAGTGGGATCGCCACCATCGTATTTATTATCGTAACGAAGTTTCAAGTCCCAGCCTATCTAGGCTCTTCATTCGCTTTTATTGTACCAATTCAGATGGCGACACAATCTGGTGGGATCGGCAGTGCGATGATAGGTAGTATGTTCGTAGCATTGGTCTATGCCATCATATCGTTACTGATTTATAAAACCGGTTATCACTGGATTATGAAGTTACTACCACCCATCGTAGTGGGACCGGTCATTATGGTAATTGGATTGGCGCTCGCACCGACAGCCATAAATATGGCGAGCACAATCAATGTTGACGGAGCGGATGTTTATAGCGGCTTACACTTTTCCGCGGCTCTAGTAACACTTGCTTCTGCAGTATTTTGCTTAATGTTCTTTAAAGGAATTATTAGCTTAATGCCAGTTCTTATTGGAATCGTAGTTGGGTACATCTACTCTGCATTCATCGGCATTCTAGATTTCAGTAAAGTAGTAGAAGCCAAATGGTTTGCGGTACCAGATATGCTGATCCCGGGTGTGGATTATGAATTTGTCGTAACACCGACACTTCTGATCATTATGGTGCCAATCGCGATTGTCACGATCTCTGAGCATATAGGACACCAGTTGGTACTAGGTAAAGTCGTAAACCGGAATTATATTGAAAGTCCTGGGTTACACAGATCATTGCTTGGTGATGGGCTGGGCACACTTATGAGTGGACTAGTCGGAGGACCACCTAAAACTACATATGGAGAAAATATCGGTGTACTCGCTATCACACGAGTTTATAGTGTGTATGTGATCTTGGGAGCTGCGGTATTTGCGATAATCTTCTCCTTTATCGGTAAAATTATGGCGTTGATCGCTACGATTCCTACAGCAGTACTTGGCGGAATATCCATTCTGTTGTTTGGTATCATCGCTTCATCAGGAATACGGATGCTCATCGACCACAAGATTGACTTTGATAATCAACGAAATCTAGTCATCGCATCGATCATCCTAGTAATCGGAATCGGTGGAGCGACTATCAATATAAGTGAAACATTCCAAATCGGCGGTATGGCATTAGCAGCAATTGTCGGGGTTCTGTTGAACCTAGTATTGCCGGGTAAAACAGATGATACTTTGATGGATAAGGAAGAATAGAAACAAAAAGCAATTCGTGCATGAAATACTTGCATTTCGTAAAGGAGGAACATCTGATGGAACATTTAGTTTCAATGAAAGACCTGACAGTGGAAGAAATCATGCTCATACTAGATAGGGCAGCGATTTTTAAACGGCTAGGCTTCAGGGAATTGCCTGGAACTTATACCGTCTGCAACTTGTTTTTTGAACCTAGTACGAGAACGAAAACAAGTTTTGAAATGGCAGAGCGTAAAGTAGGCGCGCAAATCATCCCCTTTGAGACGAGTTTCTCGAGTACCTTAAAAGGAGAATCTTTGTATGATACGATTAGGACGTTGGAAGCAATAGGGTTGGATGCCTTAGTCATTCGTCATCCAGCGGACGGTTTCTATGAAGAATTAATACAACGAACGAATGTTGCAATCATTAATGCAGGAGATGGATCAGGTCAGCATCCGACACAATCCCTGCTCGATATCTTCACGATTCAAGAGGAGTTCGGTCATTTTGAAGGTCTGAAAGTATTGATTGCGGGAGATATTGGACATAGTCGGGTGGCACGTTCAAATGCAGAAGCTTTGCGGAAGCTCGGAGCTGAAGTCACGTTCCTTTGTCCACCGGAATGGGCGGGAGAATTCGACAGTGTCGACAACTGGGATGAAGTTATTGAAACGAGTGATGTCGTCATGCTCCTCCGAGTACAACACGAGCGTCACAATACAGAAATGGCGTATACGAAAGCTGCTTATCACGAGCAATATGGTCTCACTGTAGAACGGGCAGCTAGAATGAAAAAAAATGCGATCATCATGCATCCAGCTCCAGTGAATCGTGATGTAGAAATAGCAGATAGTTTAATAGAAAGTCCGCAATCACGAATTTTTAAACAGGTAGAAAACGGTGTCTATATTCGGGCAGCCGTTCTAGAACTTATATTGAAGGGGCGGAAGTAATATGAACACGTTAATTCAACAAGTGCAAATGGTAAATGAAGAAGGCCAAATCGTCGAAACAGATATTAAAATCGTAGAAGGTAAAATTGCGGAAATTGGTAATCAGCTAGCGACAGACGGATATCAAGTGATTGAAGGTAAAGGATTACTTGTATCACCGGGATTCATCGATGTACACGTACATTTGCGTGAGCCGGGCGGTGAACATAAAGAAACAATTGAAACAGGTACTCATTCAGCAGCAAAAGGCGGATATACTACGATTTGTCCAATGCCGAATACACGTCCAGTACCAGATACAAAAGAAAATCTTGAAAAAATCAATACATTGATTAAAGACAATGCTAAAATTCGTGTGCTCCCTTATGCGTCCATCACGATCAGAGAAGCAGGAAAAGAACGTACGAATCTCGCTGAACTAAAAGAACACGGGGCATTCGCGTTCACGGACGACGGAGTAGGTGTACAAGAAGCGGGCATGATGTACGAAGCAATGCAAGATGCAGCGAAGATCGACATGGCTATTGTTGCGCACTGCGAAGACAATACATTAATCTATGGTGGCGCAATGCACGAAGGAAAACGTAATAAAGAACTGGGCTTGCCAGGAATTCCTTCCATTGCAGAATCGGTACATATTGCACGTGATATTTTACTTGCGGAAGCGGCAGGCGCCCATTACCACGTTTGTCATGTGAGCACGAAAGAATCAGTTCGCGTAATCCGTGATGCAAAAAAAGCTGGAATTCATGTAACAGGAGAAGTCAGCCCTCACCATTTGTTGTTGACAGAAGATGATGTACCTGGAGACGATGCGGACTGGAAGATGAATCCTCCACTACGCGCCATCGAAGATCGCAATGCATTACGTGAAGGCCTGATGGATGGAACATTGGATTGTATCGCAACTGATCACGCACCGCATACAGCAGATGAAAAAGCAGTAGGTATTGCCAAAGCACCATTTGGCATCACAGGATTTGAAACAGCATTTCCTTTACTATATACAAATTTCGTCAAGCCAGGTCATTGGACACTCAAACAACTTCTTGATTGGATGACAGTAAAGCCTGCGGAAGTGTTCAACTTGCCATACGGTAAGCTTGAAGTAGGTGCTGAAGCGGATCTAGTATTACTTGATCTAGAAAAGCAACAAAAAATCGACCGTACGACATTTGTTTCAAAAGGTAAGAATACACCATTTGACGGAGTAGAATGCGTTGGATGGCCTGTAATGACAATTTTCGGTGGGAACATCGTATGGAAGGATGGTCAATGATGACAAAAAGATACTTAGTACTGGAAGACGGTTCCATTTTTGAAGGGAAAGCATTCGGAGCAGAAAATGCCTCAATAGGAGAAACTGTATTTGCAACAGGTATGACAGGCTATCAGGAGACAATTTCAAGTCCTTCAGGTTGTGGGCAAATTATCGTAATGACTTATCCATTGATTGGTAACTACGGAATTAACCGAGATGATTATGAATCTATCGACTTAGCTATCAACGGGTTAGTCGTTAGAGAACTAACAGAAGAGCCTTCAAATTTCCGTAGCGGCATGTCACTAGGAGATTTGCTCGTATTAAAAGGAATCCCAGGCATCCAGGAGATCGATACTCGCAAACTAACGCGTCTGTTACGTGATAAAGGGGCTTTACGCGGAAAATTGACAGCTGCTGGAGAAGAGATCGATACGGATTCAACTGTTGCAGAACTTCAACAATTCGAACTGCCAAAAGATTTAGTGGCGAAAGTATCTACTAAACGTCCATATCCAAGCCCAGGCTTAGGTAAGCGTGTCGTCGTTATTGACTATGGCATTAAACATGGCATTTTACGTGAATTAAATAAAAAAGATTGCGATGTCATCGTTGTACCATATGATATATCGGCAAAAGAAATATTAGCATTGTTCCCAGATGGTATTCTATTATCAAATGGACCTGGAAATCCTGAGGATGTAGAAGGGGCAGTCGAAACTATCAAAGAATTATTAGGCAAGAAGCCGATCTTCGGTATCGGACTTGGCCACCAATTATTTGCACTAGCATGCGGTGCTAAAACAGCGAAAATGAAAAACAGTCATATTGGCGGCAACTATCCTGTAAAAGACTTAAATACGAATCGTACCGATCTAACCTCACAAAGTCATGGATATGAAGTGCTTGAAGACTCTTTGGCAGGAACAGGTCTTGAAGTGACACATATTGCATTGAATGATAATTGTATTGAAGGGCTTCGAAGTGAGAAGTTTGAAGCATTCACTGTCCAGTTCCACCCAGAAGCATCGCCAGGACCACAAGATTCTAGCTATATATTCGAACGTTTCATTCAATTGATGACTGCAAGCAACCGAAAGGAGAATACTAATGCCTAAACGTACTGATATAAAATCCATCCTCGTGATTGGTTCAGGTCCAATTGTAATTGGACAAGCAGCAGAATTTGACTATGCAGGTACACAAGCGTGTTTATCCCTTAAAGAAGAAGGATACCGAGTGATTCTTATCAACTCGAACCCTGCAACTATTATGACTGACACAGAAATGGCAGATAAAGTGTACATCGAGCCCATCACACTTGAATTCGTTAGCCGCATTATCCGTAAAGAACGCCCGGATGCACTACTCGCTACATTAGGCGGGCAAACTGGTTTAAACATGGCTATTGAATTACATGAATCAGGGATCCTTGACGAATTAGGTATTGAGATTTTGGGTACAAAGCTTGATGCGATTCATAAAGCGGAAGACCGCGATTTGTTCCGTACATTAATGAATGAAATGGGTGAACCTGTTCCAGACAGTGAAATCATCCATAATATTGATGAAGCCTATGCATTCGTCAATGAAATTGGTTATCCAGTTATCGTCCGTCCTGCATTCACGCTAGGTGGTACAGGTGGAGGAATTTGTCATAACGATGAAGATTTAGAAGAAATCGTAGCAAGTGGTTTGAAATATAGCCCAGTTACACAGTGTCTTCTAGAGAAATCCATCGCTGGCTTCAAAGAAATCGAATACGAAGTAATGCGTGACTCGGCAGATAATGCAATTGTAGTGTGTAATATGGAAAACGTCGATGCTGTCGGTATCCATACAGGTGACTCTATCGTAACAGCACCATGTCAAACGTTGACAGACCGTGAAAACCAGATGCTTCGTAACGTTTCATTGAACATCATTCGTGAGTTGAAAATCGAAGGTGGCTGTAACGTACAACTAGCACTCGATCCACATAGCTTTGATTATTACATTATTGAAGTGAACCCGCGTGTCAGTCGTTCATCTGCATTAGCTTCCAAAGCAACAGGTTATCCAATTGCGAAGCTTGCCGCGAAAATTGCTGTCGGTTTGACGCTGGATGAAATGATGAATCCAGTAACAGGTAATACGTATGCCTGCTTTGAGCCGACACTAGACTATGTAGTAACGAAAATTCCACGTTGGCCTTTCGATAAGTTTGAATCGGCGAAGCGTAACTTGGGTACACAGATGAAAGCGACAGGTGAAGTTATGGCGATGGGCCGTACATTTGAAGAGTCCATCATGAAAGCTGTTCGTTCATTGGAAACAGGTCAATTCGATTTGTCACTTCCAGGTGGTAATGAAATGTCTGATGAATGGATCGAACAACGAATCCGCAAAGCAGGCGATGAGCGTCTATTCTTCATCGGAGAAGCATTACGTCGCGGCGTGACAATCGAAACCATACATGAATGGAGCGCAATCGATTTATTCTTCTTGCGTAAATTCGAAAACATCGTTCGTTATGAAGAGATATTGAAAGAGAATCCATACGATACAGCCATTGGTTATAAAGCAAAACGTCTTGGCTTCCCAGATGTGACGATTGCGAAGTTATGGAAGACAACAGAACGTGATGTCTACGACTGGAGACAACAACAAGGTTTAGTTCCGGTATATAAGAAAGTGGATACATGCGCTGGAGAATATGAATCGGATACACCGTACTTTTATGGTACGTACGAAGATGAAAATGAATCTGTAAGAACTGATAAGAAGAGCGTGATCGTCTTAGGTTCAGGCCCAATCCGCATCGGACAAGGTGTAGAGTTCGATTATGCGACAGTACATTGTGTATGGGCTATACAACAATCAGGATATGAAGCGATTATCGTCAATAACAATCCTGAAACAGTTTCGACCGACTTCTCGATCTCTGATAAGTTGTACTTCGAACCGCTAACAATTGAAGATGTCATGCATATCGTAGATCTTGAGCAACCAGAAGGTGTCATCGTACAGTTCGGTGGTCAAACAGCGATCAATCTGGCGGATGAATTGGAAGCACGCGGAGTGAAAATTCTTGGTACATCACTTGAAGATATCGATCGTGCAGAAAATCGTGATAAATTTGAGAGCGCATTGCATGAAATCGGTGTACCACAGCCACTTGGAAAGACTGCTTTATCAGTTCCGGAAGCTGTCGTTATCGCAACAGAAATCGGCTATCCCGTCCTAGTTCGCCCGTCATATGTATTAGGTGGACGTGCAATGGAAATCGTCTACTATGAAGAGGAATTACTTCAATACATGGAGAATGCGGTAAAAGCTAGTCCTGAACATCCGGTATTGATCGACCGTTACTTAACAGGAACAGAAATCGAAGTCGACGCCATTTGCGATGGAGAAACAGTATTGATTCCTGGAATCATGGAGCATATCGAGCGTGCAGGTGTTCACTCGGGTGACTCGATTGCAGTCTATCCTCCACAAAACCTTTCACAGTCCATGATCGAAACGATCGCAGACTATACGAAACGCTTGGCTCTTGGGCTCAACATCCGTGGGTTAATGAATATCCAGTTCGTTATTTCAGAAGGACAGGTTTATGTAATCGAAGTGAACCCACGTTCTAGCCGTACAGTACCATTTTTAAGTAAAATCACGAATATTCCAATGGCGAATGTCGCAACTCAAGCTATTTTGGGTAAATCTATCTCAGAACAAGGCTATACCGACGGACTTGCAGAAGCACCAGCAGGTGTCTATGTCAAAGTACCGGTGTTCTCTTTCGCTAAACTTCGTCGTGTAGATATTACACTTGGACCTGAAATGAAATCAACAGGTGAAGTAATGGGGAAAGATGTAACATTGGAAAAAGCATTGTATAAAGGCTTAGTAGCGGCTGGAATGGAAGTAAAAGAATACGGTACGGTGTTAATGACAGTTTCTGATAAGGATAAAGAAGAAATTGTAGACATCGCGAAACGTTTCATTGAAACTGGATATCGTATTGTGGCAACTGAAGGTACTGCTAAAGTACTCGAAGCAGAAAATATCGAAGTGAAAACAGTAGGTAAAATTGGTACAGAAGGTCCGACATTGATCGATGTTATTCAAAAAGGACAAGCACAATTAGTTATCAACACATTGACTAAAGGAAAACAACCAGCACGTGATGGCTTTAGAATTCGTCGAGAAACAGTGGAGAACGGTGTTCCTTGTTTAACTTCGATTGATACAGCTGCGGCTATGTTATCCGTCATCGAGTCCATGACATTCCAGACAGATGCAATGCCACAGCCGCAGGTGATTCAATGATCATCCAAGATTTGATGACCGTCGAATCGCAACAAGAAATTGCGAAAAATATTTTTGAGATGAAATTAACAGGCAAGCTGGTCGGAGAAATTACTTCTCCGGGCCAGTTTGTCCATATCCGAGTATCGGATTCATTCGAACCGTTATTGCGACGTCCAATTTCAATTGCTGAAATTAATCCTGAGAAAAATGAAATGACCATCATCTATCGCGCAGAAGGTCGAGGTACATCGCTCTTATCTGAAAAACGTGAGGGAGATACAGTTAATGTACTAGGACCACTAGGAAATGGCTTCCCAGTTGAAGAAACTACTGCGGGTCAAACAGCCGTATTGATTGGCGGCGGGATCGGCGTGCCTCCACTGTATGAGTTGTCGAAACAGCTGACTGCAAAAGGAGTTAACTGTATTCATATACTGGGTTTCGAATCGGATCCAGTAGTTTTCTATGAAGAAAAATTTGCTGCTTTAGGCGAAACACATATAGCAACAGTAGATGGTAGTAACGGTACACAAGGTTTTGTTACGAACGTCATGAGTGAGATATCCCATGACTTTGAAACGTTTTACAGTTGTGGACCTATGCCGATGCTTGATGCTGTGCAAAAAGCATATGTGCATAAAAAAGGGTTCTTATCTTTTGAACAACGTATGGGCTGCGGTATCGGGGCTTGTTTTGCTTGTGTTTGTCATACGAATGAAAATGCGACAGATCAGGCATATGTCAAAGTATGTTCGGATGGACCAGTATTTCCAGCAGGGGTGGTGCAAATATGAATAGATTAGCGATTACATTGCCAGGACTTGAATTGAAAAATCCGATTATGCCCGCATCTGGCTGTTTCGGTTTTGGTAAGGAGTACGGTAATCTGTACGATTTGTCCCAACTTGGAGCAATCATGATTAAAGCGACTACAGAAGAAATGCGTTATGGTAACCCGACACCACGTGTAGCTGAAACATCTTCGGGTATGTTAAATGCTATCGGACTTCAAAACCCTGGGCTACAAGGCGTGCTGACTAATGAGTTACCGTGGTTAGAAAAATTTGATGTTCCAATTATTGCGAACGTTGCCGGATCCGAAACGGCAGATTACGTTGAAGTGGCGAAACAAATTTCAAAAGCTTCAAACGTTCATGCGCTTGAATTAAATATCTCCTGTCCAAACGTAAAATGTGGCGGAATCTTATTTGGAACGGATCCCGAAATAGCAAAAGAACTGACAGCGGCTGTAAAAGCTGTTTCTTCTGTACCTGTTTATGTGAAACTGTCACCGAATGTCACGGATATTAAAGCGATGGCATTGGCTGTAGAAGCAGGTGGAGCAGATGGAATTACGATGATTAATACATTGGTCGGCATGCGTCTGGATGAAAAGACAGGTAAGCCAGTGATTGCGAATAAAACAGGCGGCTTATCTGGACCTGCTATTAAGCCAGTTGCAATTCGCATGGTCTATGAAGTAAGCCAAGTGGTTAATATTCCGATCATTGGAATGGGTGGCGTTACATGTGTCCAAGATGTTGTGGACTTTTTGTCTGCCGGCGCAAGTGCAGTAGCAGTGGGTACAGCTAACTTCGTTGACCCATTTGTTTGTCCAACAATAATCGAGCAACTACCTGCAAAATTGGATGAACTAGGAATCAATCATATTTCAGAATTGGTTGGAAGGAGCCATCGTGTATGAACCACTCCCCAATTATCGCTTTAGATTTTGATTCAGCTGAAAAGACATTCGATTTCCTACAAGCATTTGATCACTCGGTCAATGTCAAAGTAGGAATGGAATTGTACTATAAAGAAGGACCCGCTATGATTGCACGATTGAAGGAAGAAGGCTATTCCATCTTTTTAGACTTGAAATTGCACGATATTCCGAATACAGTAAAATCGGCAATGAAAGTATTGGCTTCACTTGAAGTGGATATGGTCAACGTACATGCGGCTGGCGGGAAGACGATGATGGAAGCAGCACGTGAAGGACTTGAGGCTGGAACTGCTATGGGCGTTCAGCGACCTGCATTAATCGCAGTAACTCAACTGACATCAACAGATGACCGTCAAGTGAAGGAAGAACAATTAATTAGTGTACCGCTTCGTGAATCAGTGGAGCATTACGCAAAGCTGACTTCATTTGCGCATTTGGACGGTGTAGTTTGTTCGGTACAGGAAGCCAAAATTATTGAAGAAGTATGCGGCAAGGAATTCTTCAAAGTAACTCCTGGTATTCGCTTGGCACAAGGTGATGTCCATGACCAGAAGCGAGTGGCAACCCCGGCAAAAGCAAGGCAGGAAGGCTCTACACATATCGTAGTAGGCCGTGCCATTACAGGAGCCGATAATCCGCTTGAAGCATACAAACATGTAAAGACATTGTGGGAGGGAATTACATCATGACTAGAGAAAAAGAAGTTGCACATATCTTGTTAAATGTAGGAGCAGTAGCAATTAATCCGGAAGAGCCGTTCACATGGGCTTCGGGAATCGAGTCGCCTATCTATTGTGATAACCGCTTAACAATGGCAGATCCGGTAGGGCGCAAAGAAATTGCCGAAGGGCTTGCGGCATTGATCCGCGTTCATTATCCTGAAACTACAGTAATTGCAGGAACTGCGACAGCGGGTATCCCGCACGCAGCATGGGTTGCAGATATTCTGAAGTTGCCGATGGTCTATATTCGATCTACTGCTAAAGCACATGGTAAGAGTCGTCAAATCGAGGGCAAGATCGAGCCGAATGCGAAGGCCGTTATTATTGAAGATTTAATTTCAACAGGCGGAAGCAGCTTAAATGCAGCGAATGCATTGATTGCAGAGGACGTGGAAGTTTGCGGAATCGTCTCGATCTTTACATATGAGTTGCAAAAAGCTGACGAGAAGTTTGCGGAGGCGAAACTAACTTACCATAGCTTGACAAACTTTGCGGCGCTTGCTGAAGTTGCGAAGGAAGAAGGCGCGGTTAAGGAAGAGTCAATGAATGAATTAATGGAATGGCATACGAAGTTGAAGCTTGGTACGCTGTAATGAAAAAACGGTTCCCATAATGGGAGCCGTTTTGCTTTCTAGAAGAAAGAGTGGTGAGTGGGTGGGCAACGTTGATCGACGTTCCAGGCGGACGCTTTCCTGCGGGCATGGCTTGAGCCGCTTCCCTCACTTCGTTCAGTCCAGGGTCTCAAACTCATGCTATTCCCGCGGGAGTCGCCGCCTTCCACTTACGATCAACTGGTGTCGTTTTTTAATGTGGAACGATGATGCATTTTTAAAGAAAAAAAGACAGAACAGAAACCTATAATAATAGGAATTCACTTCTGTCTTAAGATGTTCAAAACATATAGCTATACAGTGCATTATTTCCGTAATTTACGTACTAAATCCTCGTCAGGTGTAACGAACACGGTTTTCTGTTCAAAGTAGATAACGAAGCCTGGTTTTGCGCCTGAAGGCTTTTTGACGTGGCGGATTTGTGTGTAATCGACTGGCACGGAAGAAGATTCACGTGCTTTGCTGAAGTATGCGGATAGCCCGGCTGCTTCTTCGATTGTTTGGGCGTCTGGGTCGATGTCGTGAATGACGACGTGTGAGCCTGGTATATCTTTTGTGTGTAGCCATACGTGATCCCGAGCCGCCAGTTTGAATGTCAGGTAGTCATTCTGTTTGTTATTTTTCCCAACTGAGATCGGGATACCTGTGGAAGATACGAAGGCTTCCGGTTGTGGCTTTTTCAGTTTTACTTTCTTTTTACTTCTACGAGCACGCATGAATCCAAGTTCTACTAATTCTTGACGTATTTCTTCTATGTCGATTGGAGAAGCTTGGTATACTTGCTGTCTGACCATTTCGAAGTATTCGATATCGTCTTTCGTTTTTTCAAGCTGTTCTGCAATCCGAATAAGTGCAGTTTTTGCTTTTGCGTAACGTGAGAAATAGCGTTGTGCGTTATCAATTGGTGACTTTCTTGGGTCGAGTGGAATTGTGACGGTTGTGCCTTGTTCGTAATAGTTTTCTACAGTCACTTCTTTATCGCCTTTATGCAACATGTAGCTGTTGGCGGTCAATAATTCACCATATAATTTCAATGTATCCAAGTCTTGCGCTGTTTCTTGTTCTTTTTGTAGTTTCTTTGTTTTGTTTTCCAATTTGGCAATCTCATTAGACAACCAACGTTCTAGATCAATAGCCTGAGATTTTACACGTTCCCGTTCTGCTCTGGCAAAATAGACTTTGTCGAGCAAATCCCCTAAAGTAGGAAACGATTGTGTTATGCCTTCCGCATGAGTTAATTCAATTGCGGAAAACAAAGTTTTTCTATCATTTTCTATGACAGTTGGTTTCATGGCACCCGAGCTGAAGCTCTCAAGAAACGATCGCCACACAGTAAATGATTGGTTATTATCGTCTAAACGATATAATAATTCCGCGGCTGTTAATGGTGAAAAGCCTGCGAAATGTTTTACTACATCTTTCGGTTCCTGCAGTGCACCTACCTGTGTAGTGAATTCTGCCTCGGTTACTTCAAACGGATCTAATTTATTTTGTGGAGGTGCTGGAATATAAGGTTGTCCAGGTAAAACAGTACGGTAACTGTTAACAGAAGGCGGTAAATGTTTCATGCTGTCAATAATCATATCGCGTGAAGCGTCGAGTAAAATCAAATTACTATGTCGTCCCATGATCTCAATGACTAATTTCCGTTCAATCTGGTCACCCAGCTCGTTTCGAGCCTGAACGTGAATATTTACAATCCGGTCATTCTCATGCTGTTCAATCGATGTAATCATCCCGCCCTCAAGTTGTTTGCGTAATACCATACAAAACAACGGTGGCTCAGAAGGATTCGTTAACACTTCATCAGTCAACTGTAATCGTGAAAATGAAGGATGTAGTGATACTAATAATTTATGATTTCTATTAGTGGCGCGGATTTGAAAAATGATTTCCTGTGAATTCGGCTGATGAATCTTCGAAATCCGACCAGTCTTCAGTTGCTGCAGTTCGCTTACTATTGCTTTTGTAAATAAACCATCAAATGCCATACGGATTCCTCTTTCATTTCGTTTTGTTCCATTTTAGCACTCATCGTATGATTATGGTATAATATGAACAGATTGCACACATGGACCTTTTCAGTTTAACTATAAAATTCTAGTATCTTCTGGACTTTCTTGTTAAAGTTAAATGTTAGGAAGCGTTACTAGTTGATTGAAGCGTAAGGTGGCGACTCCTAAGGGAACAGCATGCGTCTTGAGACCCTGGACTGAACGAAGTGAGGGAAGCGGCTTCCCTGGAAAGCGTCCGCCTGAAGCGTAAATCAACGGTGCGTAACAAGTATGACGTGCTAATGAATACATAACAAAGAGGGATTATATGTACAAACATCGAGGACTCCTAATCGTCCTTTCTGGTCCATCCGGCGTCGGAAAAGGAACTGTACGAAAAGAACTATTTTCAAGTCCGGACACCAACTACGAATACTCCATATCCATGACGACAAGAAACCCGCGTGAAGGTGAAGTTGACGGCGTTGACTACTTCTTCCGTTCAAAAGAAGTATTTGAAGAAATGATCGGAGAAGGAAAACTTCTCGAATATGCAGAATATGTAGGGAACTACTACGGAACACCACTCGACTACGTCAACGCAACACTCGACGCGGGTCGTGATGTATTCCTGGAAATTGAAGTAGTCGGTGCGGCTCAAGTGCGTGAGAAAGTACCAAACGGCCTGTTTATTTTCTTAGCGCCTCCAAGTTTAAGTGACCTGGAAACTCGTTTGATCGGGAGAGGTACGGAAGCATCTGACATCATTGCAGACCGTGTATTAAAAGCGAGAGAAGAACTTGAAATGATGCATCTGTACGACTATGTAGTAGAGAACGACGAGGTCTCCAAAGCATGTGATCGGATCAATGCGATTGTTACGGCAGAGCATTGCAGAAGAGAACGTGTGGAAAAGAGATACTTACAAATGTTGGAGGGAGAATAAACTATGTTATATCCATCAGTTGATTCACTAAAAGGAAAAGTTGATTCTAAATACACACTGGTTACACTGGCAGCTAAGCGTGCGCGTGAACTACAAGAAAAACATGACGAAACGCTTCATTCATACCGGTCAGTAAAAAGTGTTGGTAGGGCTCTCGAGGAAGTAGCAGCGGGCGTCTTGATCAACGTAGCGGCAGACGAATCCATTATTTATGAAGACGAAGTTTGATTTGATATAAAAAACAACTCCCTTGGAATTCAACCGTTCTCAGGGAGTTTATTATTTTTAGAAAGGACGAGAGTTCCATGAAGATAGATAATAAAAACATTTTACTCTGCGTAACAGGTGGTATTGCGGTTTATAAAGCTGTTGCACTCGTCAGCAAATTAAGTCAGGCAGGCGCGAATGTAAAAGTCGTGATGACGGATTCCGCGAAAGAATTTGTACAGCCATTATCCTTTCAAGTCATGTCACGCAATGATGTATATTTTGATACATTTGATGAAAAAGATTCTCGCGTTATTGCGCATATCGATTTAGCGGACTGGGCAGATTTAGTGGTCGTTGCGCCTGCTACGGCTAATGTGATCGGTAAGCTTGCCCATGGAATTGCAGATAATATGGTGACGACTATTTTACTTGCAACTCAAGCAGACGTTTGGATTGCACCTGCAATGAATGTACATATGTATGCCCATCCTGCTGTTATGCGTAATATTGAACAATTACATATGGATGGCTATCAATTTATCGAACCGTCAGAGGGGTTTTTAGCTTGCGGTTATGTAGGTAAGGGGCGTTTGGAAGAACCTGAAAAAATTACCGAGTTAATTACCGAGTATTTTAATGAAGTATCCTATCAACCTTTACGTGGTAAGAAAGTTGTCATTACAGCTGGACCGACTCGTGAACGTATAGATCCTGTCCGCTATGTATCTAATTTTTCAAGTGGCAAAATGGGTTACGCAATGGCAGAAGCAGCACAGCAGCTGGGTGCTCATACCGTACTAATTTCAGGACCAGTTGAGCTATCCGTTCCATCTGGAGTCCATGTGATAAATGTAGAAAGTGCCGCTGAAATGTTCGATGCTGTAATCAGTCAGTATGATGATGCATCCATTGTAGTAAAATCGGCAGCTGTTGCAGACTATCGGCCGAAAAACATACATGACCAAAAAATGAAGAAAAAAGATGGCGATGATGTACTTGAATTGGAACGGACGACCGATATCTTAAAAACACTTGGAAAGCGCAAAGAAAATCAATTACTGATTGGCTTTGCAGCTGAAACGACGGATGCGATTGCCTACGGACAAAAGAAATTAGAATCTAAAAATCTAGATTATATTATCGTCAATGATGTCACGGATCCTGGTGGCGGTTTTGGTAGTGAAACAAATGTCGTGACATTGCTATCTAGAGAAGGAGAAACTATTCCTTTTTCTGCAATGCCAAAAGTGCAACTAGCAAAGCGATTATTTGAAACCATACTTCAGCATGAAAGTAGTAAGTTGCATGATCGCTGAAGTCATTGTAGATGTAGCAGCCTATCCAATTGACCGGCCATTTGATTATGCAGTTCCTATCGATTGGGAACATGTAATGGAGCCAGGATTACGGGTAAAGGTTCCTTTTGGTCCACGAAAAGTAGCGGGCTATGTGACAGGTATCAAAGAAGAGAGCGAATTAGATCATAATAAAATTAAACCGCTCGCAGAAATTATAGATTTAGAGCCGGTGCTGTCTGCAGAATTATTAGCCTTGTCGAAGTGGATGGCAACGGAAACGATTGCCTATGAAATCGATGCACTGCAAGTCATGTTGCCTGCAGCTATGCGCGCCAAATATGAAAAGATCATGACAGTGATCAAACCGGAAGAGCTTGATGACTCATTCCGCGCATTTTTGGGGAACCGCCCGCACGTCACATTAAAAGCACTTCAAGATGCGAATTTATTAAATGAAGTAAAGAAATATAATGAGCTAGGGATTGTCGAAATTGATACGGCGATCCAGCAGAAAACTAAAATGAAAAAAGTTCGAATGATTCACGTGCCGGATGCGAAACAACTTGAAATGGCTTTGGAAGAAGTACATCCAAATGCAAAAAAACAACAAGAACTACTCCGTTGGCTATTGTTGCATCCGACAGAATCAATAGAAGCGAGTCAGATCCTCAATGAATCTGGCGTTACCGCTTCTGTTTTGAAGTCACTTGTAGATAAAGCGATAGTCGAACAATCGCAAGTGGAAGTGTACCGTGAATTAGCAACACCCCAAATGCAAGATAGCGGTAAACCGGAGCATCTAACAGACGAACAGCAAATCGCTCTTTCCGCTATTGAACAGTCGAGTGACAACAACATCCAGGAAACCTTTTTACTTCATGGTATTACAGGGAGTGGGAAGACGGAAGTTTATTTACAGGCTATCGATCATGTGTTGAAACAAGGAAAAGAAGCGATAGTGCTAGTACCTGAGATCGCATTGACACCTCAAATGACGGCCAGATTTAAAGGACGGTTTGGAGAATTAGTTGCAGTTTTGCATAGCGGTTTATCCGCAGGCGAAAAATATGATGAATGGCGCCGGATCCATCGGGGTGAAGTGAAAGTTGCAATTGGTGCACGTTCAGCCGTATTTGCTCCCTTCACAAATTTAGGATTACTGATTCTCGATGAAGAACATGAATCTACCTATAAACAAGAAGAATCACCAAGGTACCATGCACGGGATGTTGCAATCTGGCGTGCCGAATACTATCAATGTCCTGTTATTTTAGGGAGTGCGACACCGTCACTTGAGTCTTATGCTCGGGCTTCTAAAGGAGTGTATTCATTATTAACACTATCCAAACGGGCAAAGAATCAAGCTTTGCCAAGTGTGGAAGTGGTGGATATGCGAGAAGAACTTAAAGTAGGAAACCGTTCGATGTTTTCTGTAGCGCTGGCTGAAGGGATTCGCGAACGATTGACACGAAAAGAACAAATTGTCCTGCTGCTTAATAAACGTGGATTTTCAAGTTTCGTTCTTTGTCGTGATTGCGGAACAGTTGTCGAATGTCCAAATTGCGATATTTCATTGACATATCATCGAGCAAGCGAGAGTTTGAAATGCCATTATTGTGGTCATGAAGAACGAGTACCTTCCGAATGTCCGGAATGTACAAGCGAGCATATTCGGTTCTTCGGAACTGGAACACAAAAAGCACAAGAAGAACTATATAAATTAGTACCTGAAGCCCGCGTAATCCGGATGGATATCGATACGACGAATACAAAAGGCGCTCATGAACGTTTGCTATACGATTTTGGCGAAGGAAAAGCAGACATTTTACTTGGAACACAAATGATAGCCAAAGGGCTGGATTTTCCGCGTATAACTTTAGTGGGGGTATTGGCAGCCGATACATCTCTTCATTTGGCCGACTTCCGCGCCGCCGAGAAAACATTTCAATTATTGACACAAGTGAGTGGTAGAGCGGGGCGAGATCAATTGCCTGGTGAAGTGGTCATCCAGACATATGATCCGGAGCACTACGCGATTGAATTATCCAAAACACAGGATTATGTCCCTTTTTATGAAATGGAAATGGGTAGAAGAAGACAACTTGGTTATCCACCATACTATTACGTGACGGTTGTACAGTTTAGTCACGAAGATGTATTAAAAGCAGCTGACTATGCACATAAAGGCACTGAATTTATGGCGGAGCGACTATCACAAGGTACAGTTATCATAGGACCAACAGCAGCTGCCATCAGTCGCCTCAACAATAGATATCGATACCAAAGTTTGATAAAATACAAACATGAACCCGCACTTATACCGGTTCTGCAACAACTTTTAAAACACTACAAAACGAGTTGGGCAAAAGACGGCTTGGTCATGTCGATTAACCGTGAACCAACATCGATCTTTTAACCTTTCTTCGAAGAAATGAGGAAATTATTTTGACTATATTGAAAATCATCAAGCACCCATCATCTATTCTTACGACTCCATGTAAGGAAGTAACTGTATTTGACGATGAATTGGGTGTCTTACTTGATAATATGCATGAAACGATGATAGAACATGACGGCGTGGGCATAGCCGCACCACAAATCGGTAAATCGATTCGTGTGGCGATTGTAGACTTCGATGAAGGACAAGATATCATTGAAATGATCAATCCTGTCGTCACGGCAACTGGAGGATCTGAAGTAGAAGTTGAAGGATGTTTAAGTTTCCCTGGATTGTTTGGAGAAGTAGAGCGTCCTTTCCATGTAAGGATTGAAGCACAAGAACGTAATGGTAAGCTATATGAATTAGAAGCAGAAGGCTATGAAGCACGTGCCATCTTACACGAGATCGATCATTTGAACGGTGTTCTATTCGATAAGAAGATTCAACGTGTCGTTGATCCATCTGAATTCGAAGACGAAGAGGAGGATGACGAATGACAAAACTCATTTTCATGGGAACACCTGAATTTTCTGTAGGTGTTTTGACGATGCTATATAATGAGGGATATGAAATCCTAGCTGTCGTAACACAACCGGATCGTCCCGTTGGCCGTAAGCGTGTTTTGACACCACCTCCCGTAAAGGAAGAAGCAATGCGTTTAGGTCTACCTGTCATTCAGCCTGAGAAGCTTAAAGGCTCTGCAGAGTTGGAAGAAATCCTCGAACTAAAACCGGAGTTAATAGTAACAGCTGCATTTGGTCAATTGCTTCCGAATGAACTACTCGAGGCACCGAAACTCGGTTGTATAAATGTCCATGCTTCTTTATTACCTAACTACCGTGGCGGCGCACCGATTCATCAGGCGGTTATGGATGGTAAGAAAAAAACGGGTGTCACGATCATGTATATGGCGGAGAAACTGGATGCGGGTGATATCATTTCACAAGTCACCACTCCAATTGAAGAAACAGACGATACGGGGACGATGTTTACAAAACTATCTGTAGCAGGAACTACATTACTAAAAGAAACATTACCCTCTATCATTGATGGCACGAATGAGCGAACAGTTCAGGATGAGACACAAGTGACGTTTGCAAGAAACATATCAAGAGAACAGGAACGAATTGACTGGACGAGTTCAGCTAGGTCGATCTATAACCAAGTACGAGGGTTACACCCTTGGCCAGTTGCCTATACAAAGTTTGCTGGTGATCAAGTGAAAATTTGGTGGACTCAGATGGAAGAACAACCATCCAGTGCGTCACCTGGAGACATCATCGGTCTAGAAAAGGACCGTATTATTGTACAGACAGGTGAAGGTGCACTGGCAATTACAGATTTACAACCAGCCGGAAAAAAACGAATGACAGCTACCGTATTCTTAAATGGAATCGGATCAAAATGGCAAGTGGGAGACAAGTTTGAATGACAAATTATAAAAAGAAAATTTGGCGTGGCAATGTACGTGATGCGGCATTATCCATGTTGATGCAAATTGAAGAAGAGCAAGCGTATAGTAATTTATTGCTTCATAAAACGATTGAAATCTATGACCTTCAACCAAAAGACCGAGCATTATTGACGGAATTAACTTACGGTACATTACAACAACAAATGACACTGGATTATTATTTAGCACCATTTGTTAGAGGGAAACTACAACCGTGGGTACGACAGCTACTTCGTCTATCCGTTTACCAAATCATTTACCTATCTAAAATTCCTGAGCATGCCGTTGTCAATGAAGCAGTAAAAATTGCCAATAAGCGTGGACATAAAGGTGTTTCATCGATGGTCAATGGAATACTGCGCTCAATTTTGCGTGAAGGCGTACCTTCTTTAGATGAAATTGAAGACCCTGTCGCTCGTTTGTCTATTGAGACAAGTCACCCTGAATGGTTGATTCGAAGATGGATTGAGCAATACGGCATGGAGCAAGCAACCGCTGCGGCAGTTGTCAATAATCAGCCGCCGATCACAACTGCGCGTATCAATAAAACAAAAACTAATATAGGCGAAGTAATCGGCTTACTAAAAAAAGAAGGAATTACTGCAATAGCGGGTACTCTTTCTGATAGCAGTATCCAAGTAGAGTCAGGTAACCTCGCTTCTACAGAAGTGTTTAAACAAGGCTTGCTGACAATTCAAGACGAGAGTTCAATGCTTCCAGCTATCGCATTACAAGTGGAACCAGGTATGCGAGTATTGGATATGTGTGCCGCTCCTGGTGGTAAAACTACACATATTGCAGAACGTATGAAAGATGAAGGAGAAATTCAAGCACATGATCTGCACCCCCATAAATTACGTTTAATTGACCAAAATGCAGAGCGTCTCGGTTTGACTTCCATTCATACAAATAGCGGAGATAGTAGAGAGTTATTAAAAACATATGAACCTCAATCTTTTGACCGAGTACTAGTAGATGCCCCGTGTAGTGGGTTAGGGGTTATTCGTAGAAAACCTGAAATTAAATATAAGAAAACGATACAAGATATTGAAAATCTAACAGTCATTCAAAAAGAACTACTCGAAGTTGCCTGTCAGTTGGTGAAAAAAGACGGTCTCTTAGTTTACAGTACATGCACGATTGATAAATCCGAAAACGAAGAGATAGTGGAATGGTTCTTGAAAAAGCAGCCAGACTTCGCACTCGTTCCACTCCATATTCTTGAAGGCGACCATGAGTACCGCTATTTGCAAATATTACCGCACGACCATCAAAGTGACGGTTTCTTTGTAGCGACGTTACAAAGAATCAACTAACCAGACCCATTGGAATGGAGGGTAGTCTATGGAATATGAAATACGCTCAGATACAGGACAGAAACGAACTGTGAATGAAGACGAAGCAGCCGTATTCGTTCATTCTGAAAAGCAGACGATACTCGCAGTCATAGCAGATGGAATGGGCGGTCATAAGGGCGGAGATTATGCTAGTGCTACGGCGGTGCGTATGATAGGCGAGCTATTCATGTCTGCCGACAAAGAAGTCGTAACGGAGCAGGATTGGATTGACTTGTTGTATGATGCGATAGTGGATATTAACCAGTTTTTGTATACTACTGCGCAGGAAGATGACACGTATAAAGGCATGGGAACAACGCTAGACCTCGCATTGATCTTGGATGATCACTGTGTAGTTTTTCATGTGGGAGACAGCCGGATTTATCAAGTGACAGGCAAAGCAATTCGGCAAATTACAAAAGACCATTCTTTTGTTAATGTACTGATTGATAGCGGAGAAATTACGGAACAAGAAGCCGAAGTGCATCCGCAACGTAATTGGATTATGAAAGCGGTAGGTTCGGAGAAATCCATCGTACCTGACCGTTACACATTTTCATTACTGTCACATTCGTTTTTATTACTTTGTACAGATGGTTTAAGCAATAAAATCGAAAAAGAAACTATGCTTGATATTATGTTAAATGAAAATTCATTAGCAGAAAAAGCGGATGAGTTCATAGACTTAGCGAACCAGCGTGGTGGGGAAGATAATATTACTGTCATACTACTGGCTATTCCTGAAATTGAGGTGAATCCCGTATGATTGGAAAGCGAATCGGTAAACGATACGAAATTATTCGGGTGATCGGTGACGGAGGTATGTCCAGAGTTTACTTGGCACACGATATAATCCTCGACCGCGATGTGGCGATCAAAGTATTGCATTATGATTTTGCCAATGAAGAAGAGTTAAAAAAACGATTCCAGCGGGAAGCACTTTCCGCTACGAGCCTGACACACCCTCATATTGTAAATATTTTTGATGTTGGCCAAGAAGATGAACTCCATTACTTGGTGATGGAATACATAGCCGGCAAAACACTGAAAGACTATATCCATACTCATGGCGCATTGTCGGCAGAACAGGCTGTGTCTATTATGAAGCAACTTGTATCTGCTATATCACACGCTCATCATAACGGTATTGTTCATCGTGACATTAAACCTCAAAATGTATTGATGAACGGTGAGGATGATGTGAAGATAACAGACTTTGGAATTGCCATGGCGTTGAATTCTACAGCACATACGAAGACGAACTCTGTTATTGGAACTGTTCACTATCTGTCTCCTGAACAAGCTAGAGGCGGCATGGCTACGAAACGCTCAGATATATATTCACTCGGAATCGTATTTTATGAATTACTTACTGGACAGTTACCGTTTTCCGCGGAGACAGCTGTGGCGATTGCGTTAAAACACTTACAAGAAGAGACCCCATCCGTCCGGGATCAATTTCCTGAAATACCTCAAAGTGTAGAAAATGTTATCCTAAAGGCGACAGCTAAGGATTCATCCTATCGCTATGCGTCTGCAGATGATATGTATGATGATTTACTAACGGTCCTATCTCAAGACCGATTGAATGAAAGTAAATTCGCCTTGCCGTTTGATGATGACAAGACAATGGCTATTCCTGCCATTAAAGATGCTTCAAAATCCACCGTTATTGAAGACACAATGAAAGTAGATCCCGTAAAACCTGAACCGCTAGCACCTGTAAAAAAGAAAAAAAAGAAATGGCCATATGTTTTAGCGGGTAGTCTGTTGCTACTAGCATTACTGACACTGCTATTGGTGATGATGATGAAACCGAAAGAAATCATTGTACCTGAAGTAGTAGGGGAAGAAGAGCTTGTTGCTGCAGAGATACTTGAAAAAGAAGGCTTTGTCATAGATGAGCGTTTTGAAGAGACATCCGATGAATACACAGCGGGACAAGTCATTAAAACAGTGCCTCAAGCCGGAAAGAAACGTAAAGAGGGAGACGGCGTGAAATTATTTATTAGCGCTGGTAAAGATCCTATGGTGCTTAGTGATTATACGGGTCGTAACTTTGAAGCGACAAAACGCTTTTTAGATGGTTACGGATTTTTACCTATTGAATCAGTCGAAGTCTTTTCCGACGAGCCGAAAGGAACAATTCTCAGCCAGCAACCTGAAGCAGAACAGTCTGTTATTCCGGAAGAAACTAAGTTGATCTTCACTGTAAGTAAAGGCAGGGAGTTGCAATCTCTTGATGATTTGTCAGGTATGTCCGCTAAACAACTAGAAGACTATGCGAATACATCTGGACTGAAGATCCACATCGTCAGTGAAGAACATTCGGATAAAGTGGATAAAGGATATGTTATTTCACAAAAGCCTTCTAAAGGTGAAAAAATGGAAAAAGGGCAACGAGTGGATGTCGTGGTTTCGAAAGGGCCTCCGTCCAAGCCGGTTAAATTGTTGGTAAAGACTGTGACGATTCCATATGACTATCCCGAAGAACCGACAGTTGAAAATGATGAAGATGAAATAGATTCAGAAACAGACCCGAAACCTCAATCGGAAATCATTCCTCAGAAAGTCCAGATTTATATACAGGATCGCACACACACGATGAATGATCCTATGGAGGAATTTGAGATTACTGAAGATACGACACGTAAGATTACGATCGAACTTCTAGAAGGAGAGCGTGGAGGTTATAAAATCATGCGCGATCAAACAGTGATTGAGGAAGATAAGTTCAACTATGCAGATTTAGAATAGAGGAGGAGTTCGATGGCTGAAGGCCAAATCCGAAAAGCGATCAGTGGGTTTTATTACGTAGAACATAAAGGGAATTTAATTCAATGTAAAAGCCGTGGGGTTTTTCGATTAAAGAAAATTAATCCTTTGGTAGGAGACTTCGTTACGTATGTACCTGACGGAGCCAATGATGCGACGATTACAGATGTTCATCAAAGGAAAAGCGAGTTAGTTAGACCGCCCATTGCCAATGTAGATCAAGTATTACTGGTTTTTTCGGTAGTGGAACCAAATATGAGTCTTCGTTTACTAGACCGTTTCTTAACAGTCATTGAATCACATCAATTAGAACCAATTTTGTATATTTCTAAAGAAGATATCGCCAACCCTAAGACGTTGGAAGAAAACGAAAAAAATCTCGCATATTATCGACATATCGGGTATACCGTTCTACGTAATGTAGAGAATAAGCATTCTTTGCTTGAAACACTTCGCCCATATTTTAGCGGTAAAACTACCGTACTTGCAGGTCAGTCAGGTGTGGGAAAATCCACGTTATTGAATACGATATTACCTGAACTGCAACTAAAAACCGGTGTGATCTCAGATGCGCTTGGTCGAGGAAAACATACTACACGTCATGTAGAGTTATTGGAAGTGGCAGATGGCTTGGTCGCTGATACACCTGGGTTCAGTTCTCTGGATTTCGAACATATCGAAAAAGAAGAACTGCGGGATTATTTTGTGGAGATTTCAGAAGCTGGTGAAGGTTGTAAATTTAGAGGATGTCTTCATGTGAAAGAACCAGGTTGTGCAGTGAAAGCCCAAGTAGAAGAAGGCATAATTTTGGAAGGTCGCTACGAGAATTATTTGCTGTTCTTGCAAGAAATTACGGATAGAAAGCCGAGGTATTAATTATGATAAAAATTGCGCCATCTATTTTAGCTGCAAACTTTGCAAAGCTTGGTGAAGAAGTGAATGAAGTCGAAAAAGCAGGTGCTGAATTAATTCACATCGATGTAATGGACGGACATTTCGTACCGAATATCACAATGGGCCCCATTGTCGTCGAAGCGTTGCGTCCGTTGACGGGGCTACCGCTTGATGTCCATTTGATGATTGAAAATCCGGACGATTATATCGAGGCCTTTGCGACAGCGGGTGCGGATTATATTACTGTACATGTAGAAGCATGCCCTCACTTGCATAGAACATTGCAATTGATTAAATCGACAGGTGCGAAACCAGGTGTTGTATTGAATCCGCATACACCGGTTGAGCAAATCATGCATGTACTTGAAGATATTGACATGGTATTGTTTATGACAGTCAATCCAGGTTTTGGCGGACAGTCGTTTATTCATTCCGTGCTACCAAAAGTGAAGCAACTTTCTGATATGATCAAAGAACGAAATCTTTCTATTGAAATCGAGATCGATGGGGGGATCAACGAAGAAACAATTAAGCCTTGTGTGGAAGCGGGTGCGACTATTTTTGTTGCAGGTTCGGCAATTTACGGTAAAGAAGACCGTGCAAAAGCACTTCAAGCTATTAAAGCAGCCGGTGAAAGTGTGATGGCGAAATGAAATATGCCATCGTGTGTGCAGCGGGCCCTATAGATGAAGTGGTTAACTTAGCTGAATACGATCAAGAAGATACTGTGTACATCGGTGTAGATCGCGGTGCGTTGTATTTATTGGAAAAAGGTATTCAGCCCAATGAAGCAGTTGGCGACTTTGATTCTGTGACGAAAGAGCAGTTTGAACAGATTCACTCGAACGTAGAAATTGTCCATCATGTGAATGAAGATAAAGATGAGACAGACACAGAACTGGCTGTACAGCGAGCGCTTGCATATGAACCCGATTATATCGTCTTGACTGGCGTGACAGGTGGTCGCTTGGATCACTTACAGTCTGCTTTGCATTTATTGTATCGTATGCAAGCAGAAAATCGTAAAGTGAAGTTCAAAATACACAATACTACGAATGATATCCGTGTCATGCTTCCTGGTGTAAGACGTGTAAAGAAAGATTCACGCTATCCGTATACTTCCTTTTTTTCGTTCGGCCCCGTCGTGACAGGGTTGACGTTGACAGGATTCAAATATGAAACGGTGAACGAACGATTAGAAATTGGTGTAACACGTTTTACAAGTAATGAAACAGTGGCGGATGTTTGTACTATCTCCTTCCGTGAGGGCATATGCTTAATGGTAAGGAGTTCAGATTCCTGAAAGGAGTTGGGGGATTTGCGAGTATACACATTCACGCTTCCGAAGTTTGTCAGTAACATTGTAAGAAAGTGCGCAGTAGCTTTCCAAAAGGACAGCCGTACTAAAACAACCGTTGCTGCCAATCCAAAAGCCGCCAAGACAAAAAAACGCAAAAAAGAAAAATCACAAAGCGCCTAATAAGGTGCTTTGTGTTTTTTTGTTTTTAGAAAGGCAAAAAAGCGCCTTTCTGGTAATTCCTCCAACATCTGTCGAGGCTACCCAGGCGCTTTCATCTTTAGATTACATCTAGCTTCAGACGGCAACCGCTCGGGACACTTCAGGCTAGAAGATAAAGGCAAAAACCGCCTTTTTCTTCTAGCCTTCCAGTGCCTGTCGCGGCTAGACGCCGTCTTCAGCTTTAGATTATTATACTCGTTGTACTTTGCCTGATTTTAAAGCTCTTGCAGATACCCAAACGCGTTTAGGTTTGCCGTCGATTAGGATTCTAACTTTTTGAAGGTTAGCGCCCCAAGTGCGCTTGCTAGAGTTCAAAGCGTGAGAACGAGTGTTTCCAGAACGTGCTTTACGTCCAGTAATAACACATTGTTTAGCCATTTTAGTTCCTCCTCGTGAATTTATTTAGCGATTCACGTTACAATTCGCATACCATAGTACTTTATCATAAGCATCGTATCGATGCAACAATTTTTTTTGATACTTTCAAGGTTTTTTCCTTTACACTATATTTTAACGGTTTCAATACTTTCATTCCTGATGATTTCCCGTATAATGTACGTATGATGTGTCTAGAGATGGGGAGGAGAAGAGGAATGTCAATCGAACTGAAAAATGAGCATGGTACGATAGATATTACAAATGATGTAATTGCGCAAGTAGTCGGAGAGGCTGCGGTCGAGTGTTATGGAATTGTGGGGATGGCTTCCCAACACCAAATTCGCGATGGGCTTACAGAAATTCTTCGCAAAGAAAACTATTCTCGCGGCGTGATTGTACGTAACGAGGGAGATGCATTCCATATCGATATCTACGTCATCATGAGTTATGGCACGAAAATTACTGAAGTGGCCTATCAAGTACAATCCAAAGTGCAATATATAGTGAAAACCACGTTAGGTTTATCAGTAAGTTCAATAAATATTTTTGTTCAGGGAGTTCGTGTAACGAACGTGTAAAAGGAGGCCTTTAAGTCAATGACTTCAATCAATGGATTGCATTTTGCGAAGATGGTAGAAATGGGTTCGCATCATCTTCATCAAAATGCGGATTATGTGGATTCTTTAAATGTATTCCCGGTGCCAGATGGCGATACGGGAACGAATATGAATTTATCCATGACATCCGGTGCAAAGGAAACAGAAAGAAATGCTCAAGAACATATCGGTTTGACGGCACAGGCATTTTCAAAAGGGTTACTTATGGGTGCCCGTGGAAATTCAGGTGTGATTTTATCCCAGTTATTCAGAGGATTCAGCAAGCAAATTGAGAATGAATCGGAAGTAAACGTAAAGCAATTTGCGGAAGCACTTAAATACGGTGTGGATACAGCCTACAAAGCTGTTATGAAGCCTGTAGAAGGAACTATTTTGACAGTCGCCAAAGATGCAGCTAATGCGGCGGTTGAGCACGTAGAAGATGCATCGGATTTAACAGCCTTACTAGAAATTATTGTGCAAGAAGCTAAAGCTTCGCTGAAACGGACGCCTGATCTACTGCCAGTGTTAAAAGAGGTAGGAGTAGTAGATAGTGGTGGACAAGGGCTCGTATATGTGTATGAAGGATTTTTGGCATGTCTAAAAGGTGAGGACTTACCTGAGAAGGTAGTTATGCACTCAATGGATGATTTAGTGATGACAGAGCATCACCGCAGTATACAAGGTTTCATGAACTCAGAAGACATCGAGTTTGGCTACTGTACGGAATTCATGGTCAAATTGGATTCGGGTAAGTTGCTCGACAAACCATTTGATGAGGCAACGTTCCGTCAAGACTTAAGCGAACTAGGTGACTCACTGCTCGTCATTTCAGATGATGAAGTAGTAAAAGTACATATTCACACTGAAGAACCTGGAGATGCTTTATCTTATGGGAAAAAATATGGTTCATTGACGAAGATGAAGATCGATAATATGCGTGAGCAACACAGTGATATTATGGAACGAGATGAAGCGTCAATAGCAAAACCTATCCAGCATAAATACGCAATTGTTACGGTTTCGATGGGTGAAGGAATTGCAGAACTTTTGAAAAGTATCGGAGCATCTGCCGTGATTGAGGGCGGTCAGACGATGAATCCTTCAACGGAGGATATTGTCAAAGCAATTCAGGAAATCGGTGCAGAACGAGTATTGATCTTGCCGAATAATAAAAACATCATCATGGCAGCTGAGCAAGCAGCTGAAGTATTGGAAATTGAAGCGGCGGTTGTGGCGACGAAAACCGTTCCGGAAGGCTTGGCGGCTATTTTGGCATTCAACCCTGAAGCTACAGTAGAGAAGAATGCGAAAGCAATGTTACAAGCGGCATCTGCTATTAAAACCGGTCAAGTCACTTATGCCGTTCGTGACACATCGATTGATGGTGTAACGATCCGTAAAGATGACTTCATGGGAATCGCACAAGGGAAAATCACTAGCTCCAATTCTTCATTAGAGGGTGTGACAAAGAACCTCATTTCTTCTATGATTGATGAAGAAGATGAGATCGTCACGATTATTTATGGTGAAGATGTAACGCGTGAAGAAGCAGAAAAGATTAGTAGCTATATCGAAGAACAATTCGAGCATGTGGATATAGAATTGTATGCAGGAAAACAGCCGCTCTATCCATATATTATCTCTGTTGAATAAATACATTACGTTGTCCTGTAAGTAGGGGCAACGTTTTTATTATCCCGCCTTTTCATGGTAGACTAAAAAGAAGAACATTCGTTTTCTAATGAGATATGGGAAGGAGGTATTCTTCACGTGGAGAACATCTTGAAAAATAGTGTAGGTACAGTAAAAGGGATAGGGAAAACAACAACTGAACAATTCGAAAAGCTAGGAATTTTGACGATTGAAGATTTGTTATATACTTTCCCGTATCGCCATGAAGATTTTCGTATGAGAGATTTGACTGAAACGCCGCATGGTGAGCGTGTCACAGTAGAAGGCCGAGTAGAGTCCGAACCGGCAGTGTTTTATTCAGGGAAAAACCGCTCCAGAATGCAAGTTCGTTTATTGGTCGGCCATCACTTGGTGAAAGCTGTATTTTTCAATCAGCATTACTTAAAAGACCGTCTGCACACGGGAATGCAAATAAGTATTACGGGAGCATGGGATCGTGGTCGTCAGACGATTACGGTGAATCGTCTACATGCCGGTGAGCAAACTGATTTTGAGCCGGTTTATAGTTTGAAGGGGATTATGCATCAAAAAACGTTTCGTCGTTATATGCGCACAGTAATAGACTTAACAGCCCAAGACATAGAAGAGACACTACCGCGTGAGATGTTGGAAGTATACAAGCTGCCTTCTATAGCCCAAGCACTAGAGATGGTCCATTTCCCGACTAAAGCTGAAGACGTTAAGCATGCTCGAAGACGTTTTGTTTATGAGGAATTATTACTTTTTCAGTTGAAAATTCAAGGAATGAAAAAACTACGCAAAGAACAAGAAAAAGGACTTGTTATTCAATATGATTTGGATTTGCTAAAGAAGTTCATCAGTACGTTGCCATTTGAATTAACGAATGCGCAAAAACGTGTGGTGAATGAATTATGTGCAGAACTGAAATCACCACTGCGTATGAATCGTTTACTGCAAGGAGATGTGGGGTCAGGTAAGACAGCTGTCGCAGCCATAGCTCTGTATGCAGCGGTTACTGCAGGATTCCAGGGGGCATTGATGGCGCCAACAGAAATATTAGCTGAACAACACGCTGAATTATTAGCCAACTGGTTCGAACCATTCGGTGTAACTGTTGCTTTTCTTGCTGGATCTACGAAAGCGAAAGCCAGAAAGGAGTTGTTGGAACGCTTAGAAGCTGGGGAGATTGACTTGCTGATCGGTACGCATGCGCTCATCCAACCTGAAGTGCAGTTTCATAAACTGGGCTTTGTCGTGACAGATGAACAACACCGTTTCGGAGTGCAACAACGTCGTGTCTTGCGAGATAAAGGCTTAAATCCAGATGTACTATTCATGACTGCAACTCCTATTCCAAGAACATTAGCGATTACGGTATTTGGGGAAATGGATGTTTCGATCTTAGATGAACTACCAGCAGGACGAAAAGAAATTGAAACACATTGGTTGAAAGAAGACTCTTTACTGCCTGTATTACAGAAGATGGAAAAAGAGTTGCGTGCAGGAAGGCAGGCGTACGTCATTTGTCCGTTGATCGAGGAATCCGATAAATTGGATGTCCAAAACGCAGTCGAGGTGCATGCAGAATTGAACAATTATTTCGGTGGTCGCTATACTGTAGGCTTGATGCATGGTCGATTGCCTTCAGCTGAAAAGGACCAAGTCATGCGGGAATTCAGTGAAGGACAGTTAAACATCCTTGTTTCCACGACAGTTGTAGAAGTAGGTGTCAATGTACCGAACGCAACTTTCATGCTGATTTATGATGCCACGAGATTCGGTCTGGCTCAGTTACACCAATTAAGGGGACGTGTAGGACGAGGATCAGATCAGTCGTATTGTGTATTGCTCGCTAATCCGTCGACAGAAGAAGGAAAGATGCGAATGCAATCGATGACAGAAACAAACGACGGATTTATTTTAGCTGAAAAAGATTTGGAGCTGCGCGGGTCAGGAGATATTTTTGGTAAGAAGCAAAGTGGAATGCCAGAATTTAAAATGGCTGACTTGGTCCATGATTTCAAAGCACTCTCTATAGCGCGTGATGATGCGGAACGTTTGTTAAATTCGGATGCATTTTGGACAAATGACGAGTATGCAACGTTACGCGGACGTCTTGAGCAGTCGGGCGCACTCACTGATAAGCGGATAGACTAATAGACGTGAACGTAGTAAATTCGATAACCTCTTGCAATCTGATTTACCTCTTTATATACTTAGTGTTAATACCAAGTGCTAATCTAGAGGGGTGTAGTAATTGAGAGTTCCGAAACAGGAGAGGCAACAATTACTCGTAACGCTGCTTGAAAAAGATCCATTTCTAACAGATGAAGACATTGCCAGGCATTTTTCCGTGAGCATCCAAACCGTGCGGCTGGATCGGTTAGAATGTCGTATTCCGGAATTGCGAGAGCGGTTAAAATCCGTAGCATCTCAACAAATGTTAGGTACAGTGAAGTCTATGCAAGCTGAAGAAATCTTTGGAGAAATTGTTGATGTGGAATTGGATAATAAAGCGATTTCAATTTTTGATGTAAAAGAAGTGCATGTATTTAAACGAAATGGTATTGCCAGAGGTCATCATTTATTTGCACAGGCGAATTCATTAGCCGTAGCTGTCTTGGATGATGACTTAGCATTGACGGTTCGTTCCTCACTGCACTTCCAAAAGCCAGTTAGAGCTGGTGATCGGGTAGTGTCTCGTGCTACTGTACGCAAGGAAACCTTGAAAAATAAAAGTACGGTAGTCGATGTCCTGTCGACAGTGGAAAGTGAACCTGTTTTCTCGGGGGAGTTTCAAATGTATCGTACAACAAAAAAAGGCGGGTAATTACATATGATTATTGCAGTAGACGCAATGGGTGGAGATAATGCACCAGAGGAAATTGTGAAAGGAGTATTACAGAGCCTTCATGCATTTGATGACATTAGAATACATATATTTGGTGATGAGCAAAAAATGGCACCATTCCTCGAAACACATCCGCGCCTTCAAGTAGTACACTGCTCCGAAATCATTGAACCTGATGATGAGCCAGTGCGTGCAATTCGAAAGAAAAAAGATGCATCCATGGTCCGTATGGCGCAAGCGGTAAAAGATGGCGAGGCACAGGCATGTGTGTCGGCTGGTAATACAGGTGCTCTCATGGCGGCAGGACTCTTTATCGTTGGTCGCTTGGAAGGTATTCAAAGACCAGCACTGGCACCGACTTTACCGACGATTGACGGTAGCGGATTCGTGTTATTGGATGCTGGGGCGAATTCAGATAGTAAACCTTCGCAGTTGGCGCAGTTTGCCGTCATGGGCAGTGTTTACGCCGAGAAAGTTCGCGGCATTGACAAACCACGTGTGGGCCTATTAAATATCGGTACAGAGGCTGGAAAAGGTAATGAGCTGACAAAACTTGCCTTTGAAGAGTTGCAAGCTGCACCTATACACTTCATCGGTAACGTGGAGTCGCGTGACTTGTTAAATGGTGTGGCAGATGTCGTTGTCACAGACGGCTTTACGGGGAATATGGTGTTGAAAACTATTGAAGGTACGGCAATGAATGTATTTTCCATGATCAAAGAAGTGTTCATGTCTTCGTTGAAAACCAAGCTTGCGGCTGGATTAGTCAAAGATGATCTAAAAGATTTGAAGAATAAGATGGATTACGCGGAGTATGGTGGAGCGGGCTTATTTGGTTTGAACCATCCTGTCATCAAAGCACATGGTTCGTCGAATGCCAACGCACTTTTTAATGCGGTTCGCCAAGCAAGAACCATGGTACAATACCAAGTATGCGAAACAATTAAAAAAACAATCGGAGAGGAAGAGGAATCTTGAGTAAACTGGCATTTGTTTTCCCGGGACAAGGCTCACAAGCTGTAGGGATGGGGAAAGTATTCACAGAGAAGAATGAAGCATGTAAGGTATTCTTGCAAAAAGCTGATGAAGCTCTTGGTTTTGAACTGAGCTCATTGATGCTAGAAGGTCCTCAAGATGAATTGACGTTGACTTATAACGCTCAACCAGCTCTACTCACGGTGGGTGCGATGATTGCAGCGCGTTTGGAAGAAGAAGGCATTACGCCAGACTATACAGCGGGACATAGCCTGGGTGAGTATACCGCCCTTGTTGAATCCAAAGTTCTTTCATTTGAAGATGCGGTAGTTGCTGTTCATAAAAGAGGTCTGTATATGAATGAAGCGGTACCAGCAGGTAAGGGTGCCATGGCGGCCATACTTGGAATGGATCGTGATGTATTGGAGTCGATCACATCGAACATCACAGAGTCGGGACATCCTGTGCAACCAGCCAACTTAAACTGCCCTGGCCAAATTGTTATTTCCGGTGCCAAAGAGGGTGTGGATAAAGCATGTACAGCCTTGAAGGAAGCGGGTGCGAAACGTGCACTGCCATTGAATGTAAGTGGACCTTTCCACTCCGTTCTAATGCAACCAGCAGCTGGAGAGTTACAAAAGACGCTCGAAGGTATTGAAATGAAGGATGCAGTAATTCCGATCATCGCGAACGTTACGGCAGATGAAGTAACAAAGCAGAATGAAATAAAAAAATTACTGGTTGAACAACTGTACTCCCCGGTCCGTTGGGAAGAGTCTATTGAAAAATTGCTTGAATTGGGTGTTACTCGTTTTATAGAGTGCGGACCTGGAAAAGTATTGAGTGGATTGATCCGTAAAATAGACCGTACTGCTAAAGTATACCCAGTATATGATGAAGAAACGCTTGAAAAGTTGCTTGAAGAAGCGAAAGGATGGTCATGATGGGAAGATTCGATGGAAAAACGGCAGTAGTCACAGGAGCTTCTAGAGGGATTGGGCGCACGGTCGCATTACGCTTAGCTTCAGAAGGTGCAAAGGTAGTCGTCAATTATAGCGGTAGCCAAGATCGTGCAGAAACTGTAGCGGCTGAAATTCGTTCAGCGGGCGGAGAAGCGCTCGTATTCCAAGCGAATGTCTCCGATGCTGAACAAGTGAAAGCAATGATGGATGAGACGATTAAACAATTCGGAAGCATTGATATTCTCGTCAATAACGCTGGCATCACCCGAGATAATTTATTGATGCGCATGAAAGAAGACGAGTGGGATGATGTATTGTCAATTAATTTAAAGGGTGTTTTCCTTTGCACTAAGGCCGTCACGCGTCAAATGATGCGTCAGCGCGCAGGAAGGATCGTCAATATGGCTTCTGTTGTAGGGGTTGTAGGAAATGCAGGGCAAGCAAATTACGTGGCGGCTAAAGCAGGAGTTATTGGTTTGACGAAAACAACTGCAAAAGAATTGGCGGCACGTAATATTTTAGTAAATGCCGTTGCTCCAGGATTCATCACAACTGATATGACAGACGAATTGGGTGATGATATGAAAGAGCAATTATTGTCAACGATTCCTTTAGGGAAACTTGGAAGTGCTGAAGATGTAGCGGGAACTGTGGCATTCTTACTATCTGACGAAGCGCAATATATTACCGGTCAAACTATCAATGTCGACGGCGGTATGGTGATGTAAAAGAACTACTTCTTTGAAAGCACTATTTATGGTTGCGTAACGGGGGGGCTAACCTCTATAATTCAATAGTAGCTAATGAGCTGACTTTGGCCTTGAGAGGAGGTGACTATGTTGTCAACAGTACTTGAGCGCGTAACAAAAGTAGTTGTCGACCGTCTAGGCGTCGATGAAAGCGAAGTAAAACCTGAGGCTTCTTTCCGTGAGGATCTTGGAGCTGATTCACTAGATGTAGTAGAACTTGTTATGGAATTTGAAGATGAGTTTGAAACGGAAATTTCTGATGATGATGCAGAGAAAATTGCAACTGTCGGAGATGCAGTAACGTACATTACAGCAAAAGTAGGCGAATGACCTTTTTGGTGAGACACTTTCTTCCTTTCATCTGAAAAGGAGAAAGCGTCTCTTTTCGCTTTACAAGTGTGTACAGACTATTAATAGATGAGAGGCAGAGTAGTTTATGAAAAATAAAAGAACTTCTAAAGAAACGGTATCACACCCTACATTGCCACAAGCTGTACGCGAGAAATTCAGCACACTCCAGCAGAAACTAGGCGTTCAATTTCGGGATGAGAATCTATTGTATAATGCATTTACCCATTCATCCTATGTCAATGAACATCGCCGCAAGAAGTTTTCTGATAATGAACGATTAGAATTCCTTGGAGATGCTGTATTAGAACTTGGGGTATCTAAATTTCTATTCCGTACAGAACCGGCAAAAAGCGAAGGAGAACTGACGAAACTTCGTGCAGCGATTGTTTGTGAGCCATCACTTGTTAAGTTTTCAAATGAATTGAACTTTGGAGACTATATTCTTCTTGGCAAGGGTGAAGAACTAACTGGTGGAAGAATGCGTCCTGCATTATTAGCGGATGTATTTGAAGCGTATATTGGTGCGCTTTACTTGGATCAAGGCATGGAAGTCGTTGAAGAGTTCCTAAAGCGAATCGTTTTTCCGAAAATTAGTATCGGAGCTTTTTCGCATGTGACAGATTATAAGAGTCGCCTGCAAGAATTGGTGCAGCAAAAAAATAACGGACCCCTTCAATATGAAGTCATTGAAGAAAAAGGTCCTGCACATGCGAAAAAGTTTGTTACAGTCGTTAATCTTAATGAACAACGACTTGGAAAAGGAATCGGCAAATCCAAGAAAGAAGCCGAACAGGAAGCTGCCCGTCGTGCGATAGAACATTTATTGATGCAGACAACCGAAGGGGAGAACTAATCGTGTTTTTGAAGAGGCTGGAAATCGCAGGCTTTAAATCTTTCGCGGAAAAAATCCATATAGATTTCGTACCGGGAGTCACGGCGATCGTAGGACCTAACGGAAGTGGAAAAAGTAATATTATTGATGCGATTCGTTGGGTGCTCGGTGAACAATCTGCAAAATCATTGCGTGGTAGTAAAATGGAAGACGTCATTTTCGCAGGCAGTGATTCTCGGAAAGCAGTTAATTTTGCAGAAGTCACACTCATTTTGGATAATACACAAAATTTATTTCCGCTTGATTACACTGAAATCAGTGTAACTAGAAGGGTTTTTCGATCTGGAGACAGTGCGTATCTACTGAACGGTCAGACTTGCAGGTTAAAAGACATCACCACGCTATTTATGGATTCGGGATTGGGTAAAGAAGCATTTTCTATTATTTCGCAAGGTCGTGTAGATGAGATTTTAAATAGCCGTGCTGATGAAAGACGCAATGTCTTTGACGAGGCGGCGGGTGTATTAAAGTATAAAACACATAAACTACAAGCGGAACATAAATTATTTGAGACGACGGATAATTTAGATCGCGTACTGGATATACTAAAAGAAATCGATGATCGACTTGTTCCCCTAGAAAAAGAAGCAGGTCTGGCTCGTAAAGCGTCTACATTGCGTTCTGAACTTCGCGAAGCGGATGTTCGTTTACTCCATCACGACGCTTCTTCTTTGCAACAGCAGATTTCTGAAATAGCAGCAGTTGTGAAAAATGATGAAGCCGAACAGCGAAAGATTTCGGATACTCTCACACAATATGAAAAAGATCTGGATATTGATAAGAAAGGCCTTGTGAAAGTAGAGCTTCAACTGGATGAGTACCAAAACGAATTGATCAAACAGACTGCAGAAGTTGAAAAGTGGGAAGGTAGAAGATTGCTGTCCGTTGAAAAGACTCGAAATACGAAGCAACAAGTGGAGCGTATTAGACAAGAGTTGCAAACAGCGGAAGAAACTCAACGAATGGCTAAAGACAAACATCGTGCTATGCAGATGAAGCAGAAAACTGCTCAGCGTGAGCTTGAAGAAGTTACGAAAGAAAGTAAGCAAGTCACGGCTATGTTGAATAGTTCATTAAAAGAAACGGAACAGCAAATTGAACAGTTGAAATCTGTTTATATTGAGCGGCTCAATGAAGAGGCTACTGTGCGCAGTGAAATCAAGCATGTAGAAGAGCGGCTTCAGGGAGAAAAATCTTCTACAGAAAAGATTACCGTTCAGACTACTTTACTTTCCGAACGAAAACAACAACTAGCTAAAGAACAGCAGGAGAAAATCCAGCAAAAAATGACTGTTCAAAAACAGCTAGATGAGCTAGAAAATTCCGCTAAAGCTTGTCAACAACAATTAACAGCAGAAGAACAACGTTTATCTACGCAACAGCAAGTTCTACAGAAAGCATTGCGTAAACAATCCGAAATGCAAGGAAGACTTCGTGCTCTGGAAAGTCTTGAAAAGGATTTTTCAGGGTTCTATTCAGGTGTCAAAGAAGTACTTCATGCGAAGAAACAGCAACGTATACAAGGGATCGAAGGAGCTGTAGTGGAACTCATTACGACGGAACCGGCTTATACAAAGGCAATCGAAACAGCTCTTGGTGGTGCTATGCAACATATCATTACCACGACTGAGCATGATGCAAGACGGGCCATCGGTTATTTAAAAACGAAAAATTTCGGTCGCGCTACGTTTCTTCCTATGGATATCTTAAAGCCACGTGAACTTCCTATGAATAGCCGGCAAGTACTTTCTCAACAGCACGGCTTCATCGGTACAGCATTTGAACTCATTCAAACGTCCGCAGCATATGAGTCAGTTGCCAAAAATTTATTGGGTCAGACGATTATTGCTAATGATTTAGAAACTGCATCAGGTTTAGCTAAAACAATAGGACACCGCTATCGTATAGTGACACTTGATGGGGATATTATAAACGCTGGCGGTTCATTGACAGGTGGCGGTGCGAAAGGTCAGTCCACGCTGTTTTCCCGCAAGGCTGAACTGGAGACTCTTTCCAATCAACTGCAAAAAATGGATCAATCTATTCAGCAGGCTACCGCACTAACTTCAGAAACTCGCAATTTAGTTGGTGCGAGTTTACATCTTCGTGATCAATTGCGTGTAAAGTTAGAAGAAACCCAACAGAAAAAGTCCCTAATCCATGCGTCATTACAAGAAACTGAAATGGAATTGCGTTCCGTCGAAATGGAAATATCCACAATTGAAATCGGACGTACAGATACTGTCTCTGCAGAAAAGCAGTTGTCGACTAAAAAACAAGATTTACAAATCCGACATGAAGCATTGAAAAGGGAACTTCAAGAGACGTTGGAAAAGTTAGAAGGTTTAGAAAGACTAGTAGAGAATAGACGCGAAGAACAGCAGTCCTTGCAGAAGAGATTACATGACTTACAGCAAAAAAGTGCAGTATTGAAAGAGCAGAACGCCTATCATTCAAGCAGTATATTAGAAACAATCACTCAAATAGATGAATTAGACTTGATAATTAATCGTTTGCAAGAAGAACAGCATTATGTGCAGGAGTTTGTCATTGGCAAGGAATTAACACCTGAAGAAATAGAGAAGCAAAGTCAGCAAGCGAATGACACAAAAAAATACTTACAACAAACGATCGAGATGGAAAAAGCTGAGCGTGTTAAGCAAGCTAAACGTGTTCGTGATCATGAACAGCGTATTAAAACGATCAGACAACAAGTAGGTACTATTTCTGAGCGTTTGAATACACTAAGGATCCAGTTATCCAGACTCGAAACACAATATGAAACGGTCAGAGATCGATTGGATGAAGAGTATGGCTTACGGCCGAATGAATTGCATCTTGAAGCATTGGATATTCCGCTACTTCGCAAAACGGTAGAGAATTGTAAGCAACAACTAGCTAAGATAGGACCTATCAACCCGAATGCAATTCAGGAATTTGAAGAAGTTTCAGAACGTCATGAGTTTTTACAATCACAACGTAATGACTTGGTTGAAGCTAAAAACACGTTGCAAGAAGCAATGGCAGAAATGGATCAGGAAATGAAGAGTCGCTTCGAGACAACGTTTGAAGCAATCCGCAGTCATTTTCGTCGCGTGTTTAAGGACATGTTCGGTGGAGGAGAAGCAGATCTTGTATTAACGGATCCAACCAACTTACTGACTACGGGAATTGATATCATGGCACGACCTCCAGGAAAGAAGTTGCAGAATTTACGTTTGTTATCTGGGGGGGAACGTGCATTAACTGTTATTTCCTTGCTGTTCTCTATTCTAGAAGTTCGCCCCGTGCCTTTTTGCATTTTAGATGAAGTGGAAGCGGCACTGGATGAAGCGAACGTGGTACGATATAGTAATTATTTAAAGAAAGTTTCGGACCAGACGCAATTCATCGTGATCACGCATCGAAAAGGTACGATGGAAGGTGCAGACGTCCTGTACGGCATTACGATGCAAGAATCGGGTGTTTCGAAATTGCTTTCTGTTAAACTATCTGAAATGGCAGAAGAAATCAGTAGCTAAGGAGTGAAATGAATGTCTTTCTTTAAGAAGATAAAAGATAAAATATCAGGAACGAACGAAGCGGTAGCAGAGAAGTTTAAAGATGGATTGACGAAGACGCGCGATTCATTTACATCGAAAGTTAACGATTTAGTGTTTAGATTCCGTGTCGTCGATGAAGAATTTTTTGAAGAACTGGAAGAAGTGTTACTTCAAGCGGATGTTGGTTTTGAAACAGTTATGGAATTGATTGATTTGCTAAAAGAAGAAGTGCAACGTAAAAATATTAAAAACACGACAGGTATGCAGTCATTGATTTCTGAGAAGCTTGTAGAAATTTATAATTCAGGTGAAACAGTTTCCAGCGAATTGAATATCGAAGAAGGTAGATTGAACGTAATTTTGATGGTTGGCGTAAACGGCGTAGGTAAAACGACAACGATCGGTAAAATGGCTGCCCGCCTCAAAAAAGAAGGCAAAACCGTTATGTTGGCTGCTGGAGATACATTCCGAGCAGGTGCGATTGAACAGCTTGTTGTCTGGGGAGAGCGCACGGGCGTAGAAGTCGTTCGTCAGGCGGAAGGTTCAGATCCAGCTGCCGTTATTTTTGATGCGGTGAAAGCAGCTAAGAAGCGTAACGTTGATGTTTTAATCTGTGATACAGCTGGTCGCTTACAAAATAAAGTGAACTTGATGAATGAGCTGGAAAAAGTACACCGCATTATTGGCCGCGAAATTGAAGGCGCGCCACATGAAGTATTGTTAGCGTTGGATGCGACGACTGGACAGAACGCATTAATCCAAGCGCAGACATTTAACGAAGTAACAAATGTTACGGGTATTGTATTGACGAAACTAGACGGTACAGCAAAAGGCGGTATCGTGCTCGCAATTCGCAATAAGCTCGATATTCCGGTGAAGTTTGTCGGTCTTGGTGAAGGTATTGATGATTTACAACCGTTCGATCCGGAGAAATATGTCTATGGATTATTTGCGAACGGATTAGAAATGGAAGAAACTGAAGAACATGGAAACGAAATCGAAGAAGACAAGTAAAATCACTTGACAGCAATACGTGTGCGCGATACTATATAATAGTGACTGAAGGAGGTCGTGATCTTGCTTGAAAAAACGACAAGAGTGAACTTCCTCTTTGATTTTTATCAATCATTATTAACTGACAAACAACGTTTATATATGCAATTATATTATTTAGATGATCTTTCTCTCGGTGAAATCGCTGAGCAATATGGCGTATCGAGACAGGCTGTGTATGACAATGTGAAACGGACTGAGGCTATGCTCGAAGATTACGAGAAGAAACTCAATTTGTTTGAAAAGCATGAAGGTCGACTTGAAATTGTAGAGTTGCTAGAAGAAATGGTACCTACTGAAAATTCAAATCGCTTCATGAAATTGCTACATACCTTAAAAGACTTTGAATAGGGGGGATTGTCTATGGCATTTGAAGGTCTAGCCGAACGCCTGCAAGGAACAATGAATAAAATTACAGGCAAAGGTAAAATTAACGAAGCTGACGTAAAAGAAATGATGCGTGAAGTGCGTTTTGCGCTAATTGAAGCAGACGTTAACTTGAAAGTCGTTAAACAATTTGTCAAGACGGTCAGCGAGCGCTCAGTAGGTCAGGACGTAATGAAAAGTTTGACACCTGGTCAGCAAGTAGTGAAAATCGTAAAAGACGAATTAACGAATCTAATGGGTGGAGAACAAAACCCCATTCAATTCGCACGTAAATCACCTACAGTCATCATGATGGTAGGTTTGCAAGGTGCTGGTAAAACAACAACTACCGGTAAATTGGCTACAGTTTTACGTAAAAAACATAATAAGAAACCTTTGCTTGTGGCAGCAGATATTTATCGCCCAGCAGCGATCCAGCAACTCGAAACTTTGGGAAAACAGATTACCGTACCTGTATTTTCTATGGGCACCGATCAGTCACCTGTTGAAATTGCCCGCAAAGCAATGGAAGAGGCGGAACGTGAGCATAATGATGTGGTAATCATTGATACTGCAGGTAGACTCCATGTGGATGAAGCGCTCATGCAAGAATTGAAAGATATTCGTGAGTTAACTAATCCCGATGAAGTATTTCTCGTAGTAGATGCCATGACAGGTCAAGATGCAGTCAACGTGGCAAAAAGTTTCGATGATACAATCGGAATCACTGGCGTCATTTTGACAAAACTTGATGGGGACACACGTGGTGGTGCGGCGTTATCGATTCGTACCGTTACAGAAAAACCTATCAAATTTGTCGGTATGGGCGAGAAGATGGATGCACTTGAACCATTCCATCCAGAGCGTATGGCGTCACGGATACTTGGTATGGGCGATGTCATGTCTTTGATTGAAAAAGCACAAGAAAACGTGGACGAGGATAAAGCGAAAGAGTTAGAGCAGAAATTGCGCACTCAAAGCTTTACACTTGACGACTTTCTTGATCAAATGCAACAGGTAAAGAAGATGGGACCACTCGACGAAATCTTAAAAATGATGCCGGGCGCGAATAAGATCAAAGGACTCGACAATGCCAAAGTGGATGAGAGTCAAATGGGTCGTGTAGAAGCAGTTATTTATTCCATGACGCTTGCTGAACGCGAGAACCCAGAAATTATTAATGCGAGCCGCAAAAAAAGAATTGCTGCAGGATCTGGAACTTCTACACAGGAAGTCAACCGTTTGCTAAAGCAGTTTGAGGAAATGAAGAAAATGGTTAAGCAAATGACCAATATGCAACAAAAAGGTAAGAAGAAAGGTAAAATGCCTGGTTTTGATGCGTTTTTTAAATAAAATAGAGGGTGTTAAGAAAAAAACCTTTACAAACAAATAAAACCTTGGTAATATACTATCTTGTGTGAAACTATTCGGAGGTGTAGATAATAATGGCAGTTAAAATTCGTCTAAAACGTATGGGAGCTAAGAGATCTCCTTTTTATCGTATTGTAGTAGCTGATGCACGTGCACCACGTGACGGCCGTCAAATCGATCAGGTTGGTACATACAACCCGCTTACAAAGCCAGCAACAGTTGAAATCAACGAAGAATTGGCTTTGAAATGGCTTCAAGATGGAGCAAAACCATCTGATACAGTTCGTAACTTGTTCTCAGAACAAGGTATCATGGAAAAATTCCATAACGCTAAATACAGCAAGTAATTTGGAGGGGTGGACATGAAGCAGCTGATTGAAACAATTGTAAAACCGTTAGTCGATTACCCGGACGACGTGAAAGTGGTATCTGAAGAACAGTCTCAACGAGTCGTTTATCGGTTATCAGTGAATGCGGAGGATATGGGTAAAGTGATCGGGAAGCAAGGTCGTGTGGCAAAAGCGATCCGTACGATTGTTTACTCAGCAGCAGGCAGCCACCACGGCAAAAAAGTGTATTTGGATATCTTGGATTGATCCAAAAGGAAGGAGCCCCGGTTCCTTCCTTTTTTGCACGTATAAATACTTTTATTCATATAATGGAGGCGAAATAATGGAATGGTTTAATGTAGGCACGATTGTTAATACGCATGGTATTAAAGGTGAGGTTCGTGTGATGTCCAAAACAGATTTCCCGGATGAGCGATATGAAGTGGGAAGTGAGCTCGCGATCTTCATGCCGAAAAGCAAAGCACCTACGTTTGTGAAAGTGATCAGTCATCGTAAACATAAAAACTTTGATTTACTGATGTTTGAAGGCTATCCGAATATTAATGACGTCGAGAAGTTCCGAAATGGCGTGATCAAGGTCTCGGAGAAAGAATTGACGGAACTAGAAGAAAATGAATTTTATTATCATGAAATTATTGGCTGCCGTGTGATTACAGAAACTGGAGACGAGATCGGTACGGTTTCAGAAATTATCGAAACAGGTGCTAATGACGTATGGGAAGTAACGCCTGCTGAAGGCAAACCACATTATATCCCGTATATCGAAGATGTTGTAAAAGATATCGATATAGATAAGCAGATTATCACAATTGAATTGATGGATGGTTTGCTTTCATGATGAAAATCGATGTGCTCTCTCTGTTCCCAGAGATGTTTGAGGGTGTACTCCATTCTTCAATCATGAAAAAAGCGCAAGAACAACAAGCCGCATCGTTTAAGGTTACAGATTTTCGTGATTACGCAACAAACAAACATAGAAAAGTCGATGATTATCCGTACGGTGGTGGTGCGGGAATGGTACTAAAACCCGAGCCTCTCTTTGCGGCTGTAGATGCTGTCACTAAACAAAGCACTAGCAAGCCACGTGTTATCTTAATGTGTCCGCAAGGCGAACGGTTCACGCAGAAGAAAGCGGAAGAACTTGCGAAAGAGCAACATCTTGTTTTCATTTGTGGTCACTATGAAGGATACGATGAGAGAATTCGTGAACATTTGGTTACGGATGAAATCTCACTTGGCGACTTTGTATTAACGGGCGGAGAAGTGGCTTCTATGGCCATCATTGATAGTGTAGTACGGTTACTCCCTGACGTTCTAGGTAATAATCTGTCAGCTGTCCACGATTCATTTTCAACGGGTATGCTGGAACATCCACAATACACTCGACCCGCTACATTCAACGGCCTTGAAGTGCCTCCTGTGCTGTTGTCGGGCAATCATGCAGAGATTGATAAGTGGAGAGAAGAGCAGGCATTTCTTCGCACGGCACAACGCCGTCCTGAACTATTGCGAGAAGCACCGTTAACTGAATATCAAAAGAAACTTTACGAGCAATGGTTACAAAAAAGAGACTAAATTTGCTTGATTCGTTAACAGGCGTGTGCTATGATTTATTAAGCGCTTTTTAAGAGCGCCTATTTTACTGTTGTTCCGCTGCAAAGCAAAACGTGCAAGAGCATCAGAAAAGAAGGAGAGAAAAAACATGCAAAAACTAATTGCAGATATTACAAAAGATCAGTTACGCACTGAACACCCTTCATTCCGTCCTGGCGATACACTTCGCTTGCACGTGAAGATCATCGAGGGAACTCGTGAGCGTATCCAGTTATTCGAAGGTATTGTTATCAAACGTCGCGGTGGCGGAATCAGCGAAACTTTCACTGTACGTAAAATTTCAAATGGTGTTGGAGTGGAACGTACATTCCCATTACACACGCCTAAACTAGCTCAAATTGAAGTAACTCGTCGCGGTAAAGTTCGTCGTGCGAAGTTGTACTACCTACGTAAACTACGTGGTAAAGCAGCACGTATTAAAGAACTCCGTTAATAAGATAAACAGAAACGAAGGGGGCCTTGCACTTGGCCTCCTTTCTTTTTGCTCAGAAAGACAATTGGCTGTACAATAATAACAGACAGGGCAGGAGGCTGGATTGATGGAAGAGAAAAAAACGAGAAGTGAAGGACTGGAATGGATCAAAGCATTGTTAATCGCGTTTGGATTGGCCGCCATTATTCGTATCTTTTTATTCACACCAATCGTCGTTGACGGTATTTCTATGATGCCAACATTGGAACATGGTGACCGCATGATCGTTAATAAAATCGGCTATACAATTGGTGAACCGCATCGTTTCGATATAGTAGTATTCCATGCACCTGAACAGAAAGATTATATTAAACGTGTAATTGGACTGCCAGGGGATACAGTGGAGTATAAAGACGATGTACTATATATAAATGATGAGCCGTATGAAGAGCCGTACCTTGATCAATATAAGTCGGAAGTACAAGATGGTACGTTGACGGAAGATTTTACACTGCAGGATGTACCGCAAATCGATGCAAAAACAGTGCCTGAAGATCACATATTTGTAATGGGTGATAACCGTCGGAAAAGTAAAGATTCTAGACATATAGGTGTTGTAGCAATCGATGAAGTCATCGGCAGTACCAGTGTGGTATTCTGGCCAATTAAAGATATTGGTCTTGTGAAATAATGAAAGGAGACGATTCGAATGACTATTCAATGGTTTCCGGGCCATATGGCGAAAGCGAGACGAGAAGTCTCAGAAAAACTCAAGTTAGTTGATATAGTATTTGAATTAATTGATGCTAGACTGCCGCTTTCATCACGTAATCCCATGATAGATGAAGTAACGCATCAGAAACCAAGATTGCTTATTTTGAATAAAATGGACTTGGCGGATGAAGTACAAACTAAACGATGGATTGCCTATTTTGAAAAGCAAGGCTTACGAACAGTTGCGATCAATTCATTCGAAGGTAAAGGTCTCCAAACAGTCACCAAAGCTGCCAAAGAGATTTTGCAACCGAAATTTGACCGCATGAAGCAGCGAGGTATACGTCCTGGAGCAATCCGCGCAATGATTGTCGGCATTCCCAATGTCGGAAAATCTACTTTGATTAACCGATTAGCGAAGAAGAACATCGCTAAAACAGGAAACAAACCAGGTGTAACTAAAGCGCAACAATGGATTAAATTTGAGAAAGAATTAGAGCTCCTTGATACACCAGGAGTGCTGTGGCCGAAGTTTGAAGACCAGCAAGTAGGTTATAAGCTGGCGTTAACAGGTGCAATTAAAGACTCTGTATTGAATATGGAGGAATTAGCAGTATATGGATTACGATTTTTGGAGTCCCATTATCCTGAAAGACTGGCACAGCGCTATGAAATGATAACAGTGGGGGATAATGTTCAATCATTGTTCGATAAAATCGGTGAACGTCGAAAAGTATATACTGTTGGTGGAGAAATTGATTATGACAAAGTAGCAGAAATGATCGTACAAGACATCCGTGACCAGCAAGTAGGTAAGTTAACATTCGATTTCCCTGAAGAATTCGAATAAACCAGAAGCAACGATTTGGAACTCTGTTTCCAAAACGTTGCTTTTTTGTCGAAAAAATCATTTAGAAACCGATATAATACTTAGATAATCATAATTCAGATGGACAGGTGAAGAAATTGACAACGATACAGCAAATAAAGCATCAATTAATGGAGTTACAAGAACCGAATGATTGGCTTATAGAACTTGAAGCCGACACGAGAAAAGGCGTCCAGCAAGCGATTATTCAATGGCGCGCCCGCTACGAAAAAAAACAAGCGCTTATTCAAGAATTTCAAAAGAAAATCGCATTTGATGACTCATATAGATCCTCACGCGTTTTATTTGTTGCGGGAATTGACGAAGCGGGAAGAGGACCTTTAGCGGGGCCAGTAGTTACAGCTGCGGTTATACTACCTGAGGATTGTTCCGCCCTTATTGGATTGGACGACTCGAAAAAAGTTTCTAAGGAGAAAAGGCAGGAATTTGCCCGACTGATTAAAGAACAAGCTGTGGCGTACGCTATACACGTGCAGCCTGTTCAAGTAATTGATGAATTGAATATATATCAAGCAACAAAGCAATCGATGGAGATAGCTATAAGTGAACTTGAAATAGCGCCACATGTAGTTATAGCAGACGCTATGAATCTACATACACCGTGCCTATGCTACTCCGTCATAAAAGGAGATGAAAAAAGCTTAACTATCGCGGCTGCTTCTATATTAGCTAAAACAACTCGTGACGCACTGATGAATGAATTACATGACGAGTTTCCTTGGTATGCATTTAATGAAAATGCGGGATATGGAACTGCGAAACATCTACAAGGACTTGAAACGCATGGACTTTGTGAACATCATCGCAAATCGTTCGAACCGATTAAAACGATGTGGAGGGATCGACAATGAATTTACATTCATTAGCTGCTTCATCTACAAGGACTACCATGGAAACTCAACCGCTATCCCTGAAAGAAGGACAAATGATTCACGGAAAGATTACACAATTATTTCCTGGTCAAATGGCGCAAGTACAAGTTGGAAATCAGCAGTTATATGCTAAATTGGAAGTGTCCATGCAAGCAGGAGATAATTATTACTTCAAGGTCAACGGCACTGAACCTGAGTTACAGCTGCAGATCATTTCTGGTCCGATGCGCGGTGAAGGCCAGTCGGCACAACTGAACCAGTTAATGGAGTCGTTAAATGTACCCAAAACACAGGAAATGAAAGATATTCTCGCGACGATTATTAAGCAAAAAATTCCTATGACAAAAGAAAATATACTAGAAGCTGTCAATCTTCTGAAATCATTACCGGATGGAATGAAAGCAGAGGCACTAGCGACACTCGGTAAAATTGCTGAAGCAAAACTACCATTTACACCAGCTGTATTTCAGTCGCTCCTACAAGCGCAGACGAGCACGATTACGCAGCAACTGACAACATTGCTAGCTTCTATACAAAGCGACGCTAATCTTCCTTCAGCGATGCGTGAGCAACTCCTATCGACCATTCAATCTCTTTCTTCTCCTTTAAGTCAAGTGATAGGGAAAGAACTGCTTAATCAAAGTTTATCTCAATTGCTAAATCCACAAGCTACTCAAGCAGATCGATTTGTAGCTCTGCAGTTATTGAAAAGTTCTGCTATACTACCCGCACAAACATCGTTGGCCAACTTGCCTCAAGTGTTAGTTGATTTGGTCACGAAAGTGAGTACGGGACCTACCAATGCTACTAGCAACATGATGAATCAAGCAGACCAGGGTAAAGCGATACAGTCTATAATCAGTCAACTGGGTCAAACGCCTGTTACAAATCAACAAACAATAAAAGCGCTCGTACAAAATGTCACGCAGCAATTACCCAACCAAGTACTACCGGAATCTGTAAAAAACGCGTTGCAGACTGTGATTAATCAGTTAACTCAACAACCGATGACAGATAGCTCTAAAGTTGCAGTCGTTGAGCAATTCAGTAAATTATTTACCCAAGCTCAAGCTGCAATTACTCCGGCTACGATGCAAACAGTTCAAAGTACAATTAGTCAAATTAGCCAATCAGCGGTAACTGACCAAGAATCAATTAAAGGGAACGTGCAAAACCTGACACAACAGCTAAGTAGTACTTCAGCTTTACCCGACTCGATGAAAAAAGCATTACAAAATGTATTGGGTCAATTTGTGCAGCAACCAATGACAGAGGGGGCAAAAACAGCACTAGTCGAACAACTCAGTCAGACATTGGTCCAACAAGCGAGTAGACAAGATGTGCCATTACAGCAACAAACTGTGATGAAAGAAGTACAACAGTCAGTTCCATCGCTCATAGTGTCGCTTGATAAAGTGGATGAAGCCATGCGTGCATTAATGCAAATGGCTGAAAAGTCGGAGAATAGTCAAGTGAAACGATTGCTTCAGACAGCCGAAGCTCAAGTATCACAGACGATGAATGGAGTTGTCATGAAAGAGGCTATACAAAACGTATTCAGTACATTAGGTGTGAATTACGAGGCGATGCTCGGAGGGAAAGAACCTGATATAGCGAATTTGGCAAGCGCATTAAAACCACAATTACTGGCTATGCTACAGGATCCGTCGCTTTCACCGCCACTGCGTGATGCAGCGGAAACAATGGTACTTCGCCTGAATGGAACATTACTACAATCAGGGGATACAGGCGCGCAACAACAGCTGATCATGCAACTACCACTAGAAATGTTTGGCAAAAAGATCGATGCTACGTTGCAGTGGAATAGCCGAATGAAAGAAAATGGGAAAATTGACCCGGCTTTTGCGAGGATATTATTTTATTTGGAATTGGAATCACTGTCGACAACCTTGGTTGATATGCATGTGCAAGACAAAGTTGTAAACTTGACGATTTTTAATGATTTGCCTTCTTTAAAAACGGTGGGACCCGCTTTTCAAGATCAATTAAAAGACGGCCTTGAAGGAGTTGGCTATAAACTGTCGGGCATTACTTTCAAGCCGTTCATGGAAAAACAGCTAGATGTCAAAATAACAGCTGGCGCATTCCCGTTGGATGAGGGAGGAGTAGATTTTAGGATATGAGAGAAGAACAACGTTTTACTAGAAAAGAAGCTGTTGCGCTGTCCTATGACCCTGAAGTTTCAGATGCTCCAAAAGTAATAGCCAAAGGAAAAGGACAAATTGCCGAGAATATTCTTCAACGTGCGCAAGAACATTCAATTCCCATACAACAAGATCCGAGTCTGCTGGAATTACTTGGACAATTAAATGTCAACGAAATGATACCTGAAGAACTATATTTAGCCGTATCGGAGGTATTTGCTTATGTCTATCGTTTAGATCGTGAGAAAGGTGGTATGAATTAAAAGTAGGCTAAGTTGTTGGAAATTAAAGAATTTTGATTTGCAATAGCGATTCTTGGACAACGTGTGACAGTTTGATTACAATAAAACAGTAGTTGAACTTCAAGCAATTGTAAAATGAATGGAGGCAGTACGTATGAACATCCATGAATATCAAGGGAAGCAGTTATTGAGAGATTACGGAGTAGCTGTTTCAAAAGGCCGTGTCGCGTTTTCTCCAAAAGAAGCAATGGCAGTGGCAAAAGAGATTGGTACAGTACCTATTGTGGTAAAAGCCCAAATCCATGCAGGTGGACGAGGTAAAGCAGGCGGAGTCAAAATTGTAAAAACTCTTGACGAAGTGCGTTCAGTAGCAGCCGATTTAATTGGTAAGCAACTCGTAACACACCAAACAGGTCCTAAAGGACAAGAAATAAAGCGTCTTCTCGTTGAAGAAGGAATTGATATCGAAAAAGAATTTTATATTGGTCTTGTCGTTGACCGAGCAACAGATCGTGTAACATTGATGGGATCTGCAGAAGGCGGCGTAGAAATCGAAGAAGTGGCAGAACATAGCCCTGAAAAGATTTTCTATGAGGTAATCGACCCAGTAGTTGGATTGGTTCCTTTCCAAGCGCGTCGTATGGCGTTCAATATGGAAATTCCTAGCAACCTAATCAATAAAGCAGTCAGCTTTTTCTTAGGTTTATATAAAGTGTTCAGCGAAAAAGATGCATCTATCGTTGAAATTAATCCACTTGTTGTTACAAAAGACCAGCGTGTACTTGCGTTGGATGCGAAATTCAACTTTGATGACAATGCTACATTCCGTCATAAAGATATTATGGAATTACGCGATTTTGATGAAGAAGATCCTAAAGAAATCGAAGCATCCAAGTATGACTTGAGCTATATTTCTCTTGACGGCAATATCGGCTGCATGGTAAATGGAGCCGGTTTAGCGATGGCTACAATGGATACGATCCATTTCTATGGCGGAGAACCCGCTAACTTCTTGGATGTTGGGGGCGGTGCAAAGAAAGAAAAAGTAGCAGCCGCTTTCAAAATCATCTTATCCGATCCAAAAGTTAAAGGTATTTTTGTTAATATCTTTGGTGGAATCATGAAATGTGACGTAATTGCTGAAGGTGTTATTGAAGCAGCTAAAGAAGTTGGTCTTCAAGTACCTCTTGTCGTACGTCTTGAAGGAACGAATGTAGAACGCGGGAAAGCCTTGTTGCAAGAATCCGGCATCAATATCGTTGCAGCGGATTCCATGGCAGAAGGCGCGAAAAAAATCGTTGAGTTGATAGGATAAGAAAGGCAGGTACAAATCATGAGTATTTATGTAAATAAAGATACAAAAGTAATTGTACAAGGAATAACAGGTTCCACTGCCCTGTTCCACACACAGCAAATGTTGGAATATGGTACGAAAATTGTCGCTGGCGTAACGCCTGGCAAAGGCGGTCAGACGGTGGAAGGAGTTCCAGTATTTGACACTGTGGATGAAGCAGTAAAAGAAACAGGTGCAACAGTTTCCATTATTTACGTACCTGCACCATATGCGGCGGACGCAATTATGGAAGGCGTTGATGCGGGACTAGAAATGACTATCTGTATTACAGAGCATATTCCGGTCTTAGATATGATCAAAGTGAAACGTTATATGGAAGGCAAAAAGACACGATTGATTGGCCCGAACTGTCCAGGTGTTATTACGGCAGACGAGACGAAAATCGGTATTATGCCAGGCTATATTCATACTAAAGGGCATGTGGGCGTAGTTTCCCGTTCAGGTACACTAACTTATGAAGCGGTTCACCAGTTAACACAAGAAGGCATTGGTCAAACTACAGCTGTCGGAATTGGTGGAGACCCGGTAAATGGTACGAACTTTATCGATGTCTTGAAAGCATTCAATGAAGATCCAGAAACATATGCAGTGGTCATGATCGGTGAAATTGGTGGTACTGCAGAAGAAGAAGCGGCTGCTTGGATTAAAGAAAATATGACGAAGCCTGTAGTAGGCTTTATCGGCGGTCAGACTGCACCTGAAGGTAAGCGTATGGGACACGCAGGTGCTATAATTTCCGGGGGTAAAGGTACAGCTGCTGATAAAATCAAAGCTCTAGAAGAAGCTGACGTTCAAGTCGCAGATACACCTTCAGTCATAGGTGAAACGTTAATTAAAGTCTTGAAAGAAAAAGGACTATACGAGAAATGTAAAACGAAGTAAACTGAAAGGAGTAGCTTAATTGCTACTCCTTTTTTCGTGCTCATGCTTGTAGTGTCGAACAGAGGAGAATTCGATGCTCTATACCAATCAGCACCTACATTTACTGTATGTCCATTATATCCATCCGGTACCCTTTAATCGTTTTTCGAAGATTTTGGACGAGAACCCTTTACTAGAAAATTTACATTCATACTCAGCTCTTCAATGGTCGCATATTTTTAATTTGCCTGTAGAAAAAGTGAAGCAATTCCCAGAGAGATATGAAGAAATTTCCCGTCTTCCTATAGTAGAAATACTGAAGAAAAACAATGTGATCCCGATCACATATTTTCATTCGGATTATCCCGAAGAATTAAAGCAATTATGCGATCCGCCATCGGTTCTTTATACTAAAGGGAATAAGCTTTTATTGAAAAAACATCCTCGTGTTGGCATAATCGGCTCCCGTACAGCTACGGGTTATTCTCAAAAGGCGCTAGAATTTATTGTGCCACCGCTTGTTGATCGTCAGATTCCAATTGTTTCAGGATTAGCCGCTGGAGCTGACACGATGGCTCATCAAGCTGCTATCGACTTTGGCGGGGAAACAATTGGTGTATTGGGTCATGGGTTTTCTCACATGTATCCGAAAAGGAATCAAAAAATAGCTGAAGAAATGGCCGAAAATCATTTACTTGTGACAGAGTATCCACCGTACTTTCCGCCAGCAAAATGGACATTTCCTATGCGAAATCGGATTATCAGTGGTTTGTCTAGCGCACTAGTCATTACAGAATCTGTCGAAAGAAGCGGAACGATGAGTACAGTCGAGCATGCTCTTGATCATGGAAAAGAAATATTTGCAGTTCCTGGTGCTATAGATTCCCCTCTTTCTGCGGGCCCCAATAAGCTGTTGGATGAAGGAGCCAAGCCGTTGTGGAGTGGTTATCAAATTGTAGATTCTTTACTATAAATCGGCATATCCTCTTTTTGTAAAATGTTTAAAAGGTTGCTTTATTTGAAAAACTGTTATACATTTTGCAACAGATATTCTTTTGCTGAATAAATATAAAGAAATCTCTCTGAGGAGGGAACGATATGGCAGATTACTTAGTAATAGTGGAATCGCCTGCGAAAACGATTGAACGTTACTTAGGAAAGAAGTATAAAGTTAGTGCATCACTTGGTCATTTACGTGATTTACCCCGCAGTCAAATGGGTGTAGATACCGAAAATAATTATGAACCGAAGTATATTACCATCCGAGGAAAAGGACCGATACTTCAAGATTTAAAAAAAGAAGCAAAAAAAGCGAAGAAAATTTTCCTCGCAGCTGACCCGGATCGTGAAGGGGAAGCGATAGCTTGGCATTTATCACATCAGTTAGGTGTAGATATCGAGTCAGATTGCCGCGTAGTCTTCAATGAAATTACAAAAGAAGCAATCAAAGAATCTTTTAAACACCCTCGTCCTATTAACATGGATTTAGTGGATGCGCAGCAAGCAAGAAGGATTTTGGATAGGTTAGTAGGCTATAACATCAGTCCAATCCTTTGGAAGAAAGTGAAGAAAGGGTTATCCGCGGGGCGTGTGCAATCAGTTGCTTTGCGTTTGATCATCGACCGGGAAAATGAAATCAATGCATTCGAACCGGAAGAGTATTGGTCCATCACTTCACAATTCGCTAAAGGTGATAAAACTTTTGAAGCGCAATTTTACGGCGATACAGTAGAGAAAGTGAAACTGACGAATCAAGAACAAGTAGAAAATATCGTCAATTCAATAAAGCCGGACGAATTCGATGTATCCAAAGTAGTGAAGAAAGAACGTAAACGTAATCCAGCGTTGCCGTTCACTACCTCATCTCTTCAGCAAGAGGCAGCACGTAAACTGAACTTCCGCGCGAGGAAGACGATGATGCTAGCGCAACAATTATATGAAGGAATTGCAATTGGAAAAGAAGGTACAGTTGGTTTGATTACTTATATGCGGACCGACTCGACAAGAATCTCTGATACCGCAAAAGAAGAAGTGAAATCCTTCATCCATACGATGTACGGTGAAGAGTTTATTTCAACTAGTACGAAAAAAACGAAAGCTAAAGCGAAGACGCAGGATGCGCACGAAGCCGTAAGACCTACTTCAGCTATGCGGCCACCAGATGCCATGAAAGCGTTTTTAACAAGAGACCAACATCGTCTTTATAAACTAATTTGGGAACGTCTCATCGCAAGTCAAATGGCACCGGCTGTTTTGGATACAGTGACTGCAGATTTCTTAAATGGAGATATTCGTTTTAGAGCGTCGGGATCTCAAGTGAAATTCCCAGGCTTCATGAAAGTTTATATCGAAGGCAATGATGACCAACAAGAAGAAAAAGAAAATATATTACCACCGCTTGAAGAAGGTGAGCGTATTAAATATGCAGATGTGGATCCGAAACAGCATTTCACACAGCCGCCACCTAGATATTCGGAAGCACGTTTAGTGAAGACGCTTGAAGAGCTAGGTATAGGTAGACCTTCTACGTATGCACCCACACTCGACACCATACAAAAGCGTGGCTATGTCACACTAGATGCCAAGAGGTTTATTCCGACAGAACTTGGAGGAATCGTCCATCAGGCAGTAAATCAATACTTCCCTGATATCATCGACATCGAATTTACGAGACAGATGGAACAACGCCTTGACCATGTAGAAGAAGGCACAATCGAATGGCGAACAGTGATTGATGATTTCTATCGTGATTTTGAAAAACACGTAGAAGTAGCCGATGCCGAAATGGAAAAGATTGAAATTAAAGATGAGCCGGCAGGTGAAGATTGTGAAAAATGTGAATCTCCGATGGTCTATAAGATGGGCCGTTACGGAAAATTCATGGCATGCTCTAATTTCCCGGATTGTCGTAATACGAAAGCTATCATCAAACCAATTGGTGTAAAATGTCCAAAGTGTAAGGAAGGCGAAGTTGTCGAGCGTAAAAGTAAGACGAAAAGGATATTCTTTGGTTGTGATCAATATCCGGAATGCGACTATGTTTCATGGGATAAACCGATTTCGAGGCCGTGTCCAAAATGTCAGCATACAATGGTTGAAAAGCGTCTGAAAAAAGGCGTTCAAATCCAATGTATTGAATGTGATTATAAAGAAGAACCACAAAGCTAATAAGATAGAAATAATTCAACATAATGAGAAAGAGGTAGTTGTAATGACGCAAATTGTAAATGTGATTGGTGCAGGATTAGCTGGAAGTGAGGCTGCTTGGCAATTAGCTAATAGGGGAGTCCAAGTGAAACTATTCGAAATGCGCCCTGTAAAGCAAACCCCTGCCCATCATACAGATAAATTTGCGGAGTTAGTGTGTAGTAACTCGTTACGTGCCAATAACCTGACGAATGCGGTAGGTGTCATCAAAGAAGAAATGCGTCAATTGAATTCATTGATTATCCAAGCTGCGGATGATTGTGCGGTACCTGCTGGCGGTGCGCTTGCAGTAGATCGCCATGAATTTGCTGGCAACGTCACTGAAAAGGTCCGGAATCATCCGAACATAGAAGTGATCAATGAGGAAGTGATAAAAGTACCGGAAGGAATTACGGTCATCGCATCCGGTCCACTGACGTCTCCGACTTTAGCTGAAGAAATTAGACAGCTAACTGGTGAGGATTATTTATATTTCTATGATGCTGCGGCTCCCATCGTAGAAGCTGATTCCATCAATATGGATAAAGTTTATTTGAAATCACGCTATGATAAAGGGGAAGCAGCTTATTTAAACTGCCCTATGAATGCGGAGGAATTTGAGCGTTTCTATGAAGCTTTAATCTCAGCTGAAGTGGCTCCTTTAAAGGAGTTTGAGAAAGAACTTTACTTTGAAGGATGTATGCCGATTGAAGAGATGGCAAAGCGCGGTGTGAAAACTATGTTATTTGGTCCTTTAAAACCGGTTGGACTTGAAGATCCTAAAACAGGGAAAGAACCAAAAGCTGTTATTCAGTTACGACAGGATAACGCGGCGGGAACACTATATAACCTGGTAGGATTTCAGACGCATCTCAAATGGGGCGCTCAGAAAGAAGTATTGAAACTGATACCTGGATTAGAAAATGTCGATATCGTACGCTACGGTGTGATGCATCGTAATACATTCATCAACTCTCCTAGAGTATTGAACTGCACGTATCAGCTGAAATCACAACCAACCATCCTGTTTGCAGGTCAGGTAACAGGTGTAGAAGGCTATGTTGAATCAGCAGGATCAGGATTGATTGCAGGTATTAATGCGGCACAATTAGCAAAAGGTGAAAAGCCGGTTCGGTTTCCGAGAGAGACGGCACTCGGGAGTATGGCGCGTTATATCACGGAAGCTGATCCACATAACTTCCAGCCGATCAACATCAATTTCGGATTATTCCCTGAGCTGAATAGGCGATATAGAACGAAAGCCGAACGAGCAAACAAACATGCGACACGCGCATTAGATGCATTACAAGAATTTAAATCAACGACGAACATATAACTAACATCTTTACTTTAACGACTTAAGGTCGGACTGAAGATAGAACTCCATCTAATAGGAGTTCTATCTTCAGTTTTTTTAGTTGTAGTGACATTGTGCAACTTCCTAGATGGTATAACGTCTTACATTTAGGGAAATGATGAACAATAAGATATATGATTACTTAGCTAGTAAAGTAATTTGACTGTTATGTGACGGAAATAGTTCTTTAATCTAAAAATGCTAAAGAAGCAGTTTTTCAAAGTTGCCCAAAATTCCTTGCTAATGTATAGTGTTTAATGGACTACATTCGGCTTTGATAGTTTATTTCGTACTATATATAATCAACAATCTTTCAAGTCTTCAGGTGCACATTGTACGATGATAAATTCGTATCGAGGTGATAAAATGATTCCTGAAATAAATCAATTGGCAGAAGAATATGTATCTTATATTCGACTAGAGAAAAACTACTCATCCTATACGGTCGCGGAGTATGAAAAAGATCTTCGGGATTTTTTATTGTTCCTGCAAGAAGAGGGAATCGGGAAGTTGGAGGATGTCGACTATCCCGTAGCTAGATTATATGTTACTCGTCTATATGATCAATCTTATGCAAGAACAAGCATTTCTAGGAAAATATCAGCCATCCGATCATTTTTTAAATTCATTAATGCCCGTTACGGAATAGAAGATCAAGCATTTCGATTATTGTATCATCCGAAGCAAGAAGAACACCTTCCTGCTTTTTTCTATCAGCAAGAGTTAGAAAAGCTTTTTGAAGTTACGATGGGTGAGGATTTTCGCTCTTTACGAGATCGTGCTTTACTCGAGTTGCTTTATGCGACGGGGATCCGTGTCGGGGAACTAGTAGAAATCGAAGTGCAAGATGTGGATCATTATTTAGGAATTGTAAAAGTAATGGGTAAAGGACGAAAAGAACGTTTTGTGCCATTCGGGAGTTTTGCAGAGGAAGCATTGCGAAACTACATAGACAGTAGTCGACCACGATTGATAAAGCAAAAGAAACATACAAAATTGTTTGTTAATTTGCGTGGAGATCCTTTGACGGCTCGTGGCGTGCGCTATGTATTAGATGACTTAATGAAGAGAGCATCGTTGCATACCAATATTACGCCGCATATGATTCGCCATACGTTTGCGACACATTTGCTTGGCGCTGGAGCAGATCTTCGGTCAGTACAAGAGCTACTAGGACATAGCCATTTATCGTCAACTCAGGTCTATACCCATATCACAAATGAACACTTACGCCAGACTTATTTACAAACGCACCCTCGTGCTTAGGAGGAACTATAATGAAATTTCATGCAACAACGATATTTGCTATTCATCATGATGGGCAATGTGCCATGTCAGGTGATGGGCAAGTGACGATGGGCGAGTCGGTCGTCATGAAACATACAGCGAAGAAAGTTCGTAGATTATTCAACGGCAAAGTCTTAGCTGGTTTTGCTGGTTCCGTAGCGGATGCTTTTACGCTATTTGACTTATTTGAAGCTAAACTTAATGAATACGATGGAAATCTTCAACGCGCGTCAGTTGAACTGGCTAAAGAATGGCGTGGAGATCGAATCTTACGTAAGTTAGAAGCGTTGTTACTTGTTATGGATGAAAATACGCTATTACTTGTTTCAGGTACTGGTGAAGTGATCGAGCCGGATGATGGGGTATTGGCAATCGGTTCCGGAGGTAATTATGCACTAGCGGCCGGACGTGCACTGAAGAAGTATAGCAGTGAATTAACAGCAGAAAAAATCGCTGAAATTTCACTTGAAACAGCTGCTGATATTTGTGTGTTCACCAATCATAATATTATCGTGGAGGTGCTTTAAGTGATGAAGCAAGAAATGACTCCTAAAGCGCTAACAGCGTATTTAAATCGTTATATTATAGGACAGGAAAAAGCAAAAAAAGCTGTTGCGGTTGCTATGAGAAATCGTTATCGTCGTATGCAATTGACTGCTGAAGAACAAGAAGAGGTCATTCCGAAAAACATTTTGATGATTGGACCTACCGGTGTCGGGAAAACAGAAATTGCAAGAAGAATTGCAAAGTTAATTCACGCGCCTTTCGTAAAGGTCGAAGCAACAAAGTTTACGGAAGTGGGATATGTAGGACGAGATGTGGAGTCAATGATTCGCGATTTAACTGAAGTCGGAGTAAGAATGGTAAAAGAAGATATGCGCGAAGCCGTAAAAGAGCAGTCCCAAAAGTTAGCGGAAGAACGTTTAGTCAAGCTACTGGTACCTGAGGCGAAAAAGAATACTGAAGGTCAAAATCCTTTCGAAATGTTTTTCGGTCAAAAAACACAGCCTGAACCCGAAAAAACAGAAGATCAATCCGAGATTAGACGAAAGCGTTCAGACATCGCTGAGCAACTTGCGAAGGGTCAAATTGAAGAAAAAATGGTGACGGTAGAAGTACAAGCGCAACAACCCTCTTTATTCGATGCGTTGCAAGGGTCTGGTATGGATCAAATGTCAGGTATGCAAGACGCTTTATCATCACTTATGCCGAAGAAGAAAGTTCAGCGTCGCATGAAAGTAAAGGATGCAAGAATTGTACTGGAAGCGGAAGAAGCGGATAAGTTGATTGATCAAGATGAAGTGTCACGTAAAGGAATTGAATTAACGGAACAGGCGGGAATTATTTTCCTTGACGAAATGGACAAAATAGCGAGTAGCAACCAAAAGTCTTCTGGAGAAGTGTCTCGTGAAGGTGTACAACGTGATATTTTGCCGATTGTGGAAGGTTCTACAGTCACAACGAAGTATGGCGCTGTTAAGACAGATTATATATTGTTCATTGCTGCTGGAGCATTCCATATGTCGAAGCCGTCTGATATTATTCCCGAGTTACAAGGTAGATTTCCAATTCGTGTAGAATTAGACAAATTGACAAAAAATGATTTTGAGCGCATACTGCGAGAACCGGATTTTTCTTTATTAAAGCAATATGAACGCCTTCTTGCGACAGAAGAAGTTGAAATTGAATTTACGGATGAAGCGATCAGTAAGTTGGCTGAAATTGCATTTGAAGTAAATAATGAAACAGAAAATATTGGTGCAAGAAGATTGCATACGATTTTGGAGAAGTTGTTAGAGGATTTATCATTCGAAGCAGCAGAAATCGGGCCTGCATCTATCAAGATTACACCAGCATACGTAGATGAAAAGCTGGATGGAATTGTAAAAAACAAAGATTTGTCACATTTTATTCTATAAGGAAGTCGTAATAGTTTATTTAACGATTGAAAACCTTTAGAATATTCATTAAAGTCAGAAGAAATCCTTGAGGAGGAACAATAGAAATGAGCTTATTAGTCAAAACAAGAAAAATCAATGCAATGTTACAAAAAGGTGCAGGCGGTCCTGTTAACTTTAAAGAGATGGCAGAAGAGCTGAGCGATGTAATTAATTGTAATGCGTTTATCGTGAGTAGAAAAGGTAAATTACTTGGTTTAGAAATTCATCAGCAAATTGATAATGATCGTATGAAAAAAATGTTCGAAGATCGTAAATTCCCTGAAGAGTATACAACTCGTTTATTCCAGATTAATGAAACGTCTCCAAATATCGATATTGAGAGCGAACATACTGTGTTCCCTATCGAAAACAAAGAGTTATTCCAAGAAGGTTTAACTACAATTGTACCTATCATTGGTGGCGGCGAGCGCTTGGGTACTTTGATTCTTGCGCGATTAAGAGATGGTTTTACAGAAGACGATCTAATCCTTGCTGAATATGGTGCAACAGTAGTGGGTATGGAAATCTTGCGTGAAAAGTCTGAGGAAATTGAACATGAAGCGCGTAGCAAAGCGGTTGTACAAATGGCGATCAACTCATTGTCTTACAGTGAGCATGAAGCGATTGAACATATCTTCAAAGAGCTAGACGGAAATGAAGGATTGCTTGTAGCATCTAAGATTGCCGACCGTGTAGGAATTACACGTTCAGTAATTGTCAATGCACTTCGTAAACTTGAAAGTGCTGGTGTTATTGAATCGCGTTCTTTAGGAATGAAAGGTACGTATATTAAAGTATTGAACGATAAATTCCTAGAAGAGCTTGAAAAACATAATTCATAATAATAGTAACACTTTAGAGAAAAGTGTTTAGAAACTGAAGGAATTTCCGTGCTTACGGATTTTCTTCGGTTTTTTATTTTGATCAATAAATGATCTCTTTTACTAATTGGGATTCATGTTGCTTAATAGATACTCACTAAGAAGTATTAATTTGATTAGTAATAATGAGTAGAAAGTGGGAGAGTGTGGAAGTCTTACATTATCTGAGAGAGCATTTTAAATTACACAATACGACACAATGTGCCATATCAACAGTGAAACACCAATTCCTAATTAAAGGAAAAACAAATTTATATACTACTAAGTAATTAGTAGTAATCTATTGACTACTCTGAAATTTTAACAGTAGTTACTTTATACTATTAAAAGTTTTAGAAAACATTGGACAAAAATCATTAGTCTCCGCTACAATAGAGAAGTAGAAAATTAAGGAATCAATTTTTATTAAAGATAGTATTAAAGAATAGTATGAAGTGAGTAGAATTTTAGAAAAACCGCGAAAAATGACCTAAATGAGAGAAAGGTGGGGAAATGATGGAGATTTATGGTGGTGCCATCAACCTGCTTGAAAAAGGATTGAATTACTCATCAGCAAAAGGTAAAGCAATTTCGCAAAATATAGCGAATGTAGACACACCCAACTATAAAACTAAAAATGTTAATTTTAAAGAAGTGTTTTCCAACGCGAATAGTAAAGGCTTAGAGGCATATAAGACTGACTCGAAGCATTTAGATTTTACACATTCCACGACAAGTAAGACATTCGATATATCGAACTTACGATACCGACAAGATCGCAATGGTGTGGATATGGACAAACAACAGGCAGATTTAGCGGCCAATCAAATATATAACTCCGCTTTAATAGAGCGATTAAATGGGAAATTTAATTCACTACAAAGTGTTATTAAAGGAGGACGTTGATCATGAGTATATTTCATAGTCTGAACACGTCGACTTCTGCATTAACTGCTCAACGTTTACGTATGGATGTCATATCTTCCAATATGGCGAATGTCGATTCAACTCGGGCCAAGCAAGTAAATGGCGAATGGCAGCCGTATAGAAGGAAAACAGTCACATTACAACCGATGGAAGGACAGTTCTCTTCATTCTTGCAAGCAGCGAAGGGTGTTCACTCACATGGGAATGCAGGGAAAGGTGTGGCCGTAACACGTGTGAAAGAAGATCGGGAGACTCCATTCAAATTAGTATTCGATCCTTCTCATCCAGATGCGAATGAAGAAGGTTATGTGGAAATGCCAAATATCGACCCTTTGCGCGAAATGATTGATTTAATGTCTGCAACGAGATCATATGAAGCGAATGTAACAGCGTTGAATGCAAATAAATCAATGCTAATGAAAGCACTGGAGATCGGAAAATAATAGACTAGTATTATATTAGGAGTGAACTAGATGGCGATACAATCAATTACAGGTGCTATGCCTGCGATGTCAATCCAGCAACCGGAAGTGAAAGCACAAAAAACACCTTTCGAAGCTCAACAGAATTTCTCTGCAATGTTAAACGACGCGATTCACCAAGTAAACCAAACACAACAAGTCTCAGATGCTATGACGACAAAACTTGTTAAAGGTGAAGATGTTGACTTACATAATGTGATGATCTCGGCACAAAAAGCTAGTATTGCCTTAAATGCAACAATGGAAATGCGTAATAAAGTGGTAGAAGCATACCAAGAAATCATTAGAATGCCTGTCTAATTGATAGAAAGCACTAGGCATAAATGGAATCAGGCCTAGTGAGGCTGACCGGGGGATTAGAATGAATGAAAGATTGACAAAGCTCAGAATGGATCTCAAGACCTTCTGGGAAAGTCGAACGAAAAACCAAAAAATTATATATATAACGATAGCCGCCGGCATTATTGCGCTGGCAATTTTTTTAACAATCATTATGTCCCGTACTACATATGTAACGCTTTATTCAGAAGTGTCGCCATCTGAAATTGGACGTATAAAAGAAGTCCTAGATGGACAGGGAGTACCTTATCTAGTAGAACCGGGTGGGACCGCAATCTCAGTACCTGAAAAACAACTAGATAATCTACGTGTATCACTAGCGGCAGAAGGATTCCCAGATTCCGGTCTAATCGATTATTCGTTTTTCTCGGATAATGCTGGTTTCGGTACTACGGATAATGAATTTAATATGATTAAGCTTGCTGCGATGCAAACAGAATTAGCTAATCTAATAAAGGGTATAGAAGGTATTAAGGACGCGAAAGTAATGCTTACTTTACCGACAGAGGGAATCTTCGTAAATGACACGACATCAGAGGCTAGTGCAGCGATTATGTTGAAGACGAATCCCGGACAAAATTTTTCAGAACAACAAATTACATCACTATATAATTTAGTCTCAAAGAGCTTGCCAAATCTATCTAATGAGAATATCGTCATCCAGAACCAATATTTTGAGTACTTTGATTTGAAAGATTCAGGAGATTCTTACGGAGCTAGTGTGACGGATCAAATGGGCGTGAAAAAAACGATCGAGCGCGACTTACAACGACAGGTTCAAATGATGCTTGGTACGTTGATGGGACAAGATAAAGTAGTGGTGTCCGTTACGACAGATATCGACTTTAAGAAAGAACAACGTGAAGAGAATCTTGTGACACCTGTAGATCCAGAAAACATGGAAGGTATTGCATTAAGTGTGCAACGGATAACTGAATCATTCTCGGGTACGAATCCGGCAGTAGGTGGTACACCAGAAGCGGAAGATCCGACAGATAATCGTACTACCTATGTTGAAGGTGAAGGTGGAGACGGAGATTACGAACGTCTAGAAGAAACGATTAATAATGAAGTAAATAGAATCAGAAAAGATATAGTAGAGAGTCCATATAAGATAAGTAATATCGGTATTCAAGTTATGATTGAACCTCCTACTGCTGATGATCCAACCTCATTGGCACCTGAAGTTAGACAAGATGTTGAACGGATTTTAGAGACAATAGTACGTACTTCATTGGATACAGAAGTAGCTGGAGAATTGACGGAAGAAATACTAGCTGAGAAAATAGCAGTTTCGGTTCAACCACTTAAAGGGAAAAATATCGCGTTTGAAGATACGAAGACGGTCATCCCTTGGTGGGTATATTTGATTGGCGGAGTATTACTACTAGCAGTTATTGTTCTAGTTGTGTTGTTCTTGCGCAAGAGACGCAATGAAGCGGAAATGGAAGAAGAGTTGGCTATAGAACAAGCGCAGGCTCAATTTGATTCGGTGCAAGTCAATGATATCAACATGGAACAAGAAACAGAAGCGACAGCACGAAGAAAACAACTAGAAAAAATGGCTAAAGATAAACCAGAAGAGTTTGCGAAATTATTGCGAACGTGGATTGCCAAGGAGTAACGGAGGGGTTTAGTTGGTTAAGAAAGATAAAGACATGTCTGGAAAACAAAAAGCTGCTCTTTTGCTTATCTCATTGGGGCCTGAGGTTTCGGCTTCAGTTTATAAGCATTTGAATGAAGAAGAGATTGAGCAACTGACGTTAGAGATTTCGGGTGTGAAAAAAGTAGAATCCTCTGTAAAAGAAGAGATTATTGAAGAATTTCATAACATCGCTCTTGCACAGGATTATATTTCTCAGGGGGGGATTGGCTATGCCAAGACAGTACTTGAAAAAGCACTCGGAAAAGAACATGCCCAAGCAATCATTAACCGTCTGACATCTTCACTCCAAGTGCGACCGTTTGATTTTGCGAGACGCGCGGAACCATCACAAATACTAAACTTTATCCAAAATGAACATCCACAGACAATTGCATTGATTTTATCTTATTTGGAAGCCGAGCAGGCAGGATTAATCTTGTCGCAGCTTCCGCAAGAAATGCAAGCGGATATAGCCAAACGTATAGCTACAATGGAATCAACTTCTCCTGAAGTAATCAGTGAGATAGAAGCAGTTCTTGAACGAAAATTATCATCTACTGTAACTCAAGACTTCACCGAAACAGGTGGAGTAGACGCAGTCGTTGAAGTGTTAAACGGCGTAGATCGTTCAACGGAGAAAACGATTCTCGATGCTCTTGAAATACAAGATCCTGAGCTGGCCGAAGAAATACGCAAGAGAATGTTTGTTTTCGAAGATATTATTACGTTGGATAACCGTTCAATTCAACGTGTTATCCGTGACTGTGAAAATGAAGATTTAATATTAGCGATGAAAGTATCTAGTGAAGAAGTGAAAGATATACTATTCAAGAACATGTCACAACGTATGGCAGAATCTTTCAAAGAAGAAATGGATGTAATGGGTCCCGTGCGACTTCGTGACGTGGAAGAAGCGCAGTCTCGAATCGTAGGAATCATCCGCAGACTCGAAGATGCAGGAGAAATCATCATAGCGCGTGGTGGAGGAGATGACATAATTGTCTAATCTGTTTCGTTCTGAGCGAACTGTTATGAATCAAAGTCCTACGAAAGCAATATCAATACGCAATTTGCAATCGATGGAACCTGCCGAAGTAGTGGAAGAGCCAGTAAGTACAGGCATGATGTTCATGGAACGCAACCGCTTATTACAGGAAATGGAACAACGGAAAAGCATTGTGGATACCGAAATCAAACAGCGATTGGAACAAGCGGCAGCGGATATCGAATCGATGTATGCCGCTTGGGCAAATGAAAAAGAAGAACTGCAACAACGAGCATATGACGAAGGGTTTCAAGTCGGATTCGATGATGGACGCAATAAAGCAATAGCGGAGATGCGTGAAATGGTAGAGGCAGCGAACGAAACTACTACATTAGCATACGAGAATGCAACGCAATATTTACTCAATCAAGAACGAGTAATTTTGAATATCGGGATGCATTCGGCGGAACGAATCATTGATAAAGTGATAGAAGAGGACGATGAGACCTATTTATCAATCGTGCGTAAAGGAATTAAAGAAGCACAAGAAAGCGAAGAGATAAAATTATTCGTACCGACTGAACAGTTTAATATGGTAACGACACATCGCACTGAACTTGCTTCAATCTTTCCACCCGAAACTCCATTCCTTATTTTTGTCAATGAAGATTTCAATGCAACAGATTGTTTTATCGAAACGAACCATGGTCGAATCGTAGTGAGTGTAGATGAGCAACTGAATGAACTGAAAGAGCAATTGGTGAAAATCATGGAAGATGGTGTGTGAATTTGAAAAGAGCCGAAGATTTGATTCCGATCATTCCAAATATCAACACCTTGAAAAAATATGGTCGGGTAATACGAGTTGTGGGATTACTAATAGAATCTAAAGGTCCTGAATCGTCAATCGGAGACGTATGTTTCATTCATTTGAACGTTCCTGAAGGGGGACGTTCTCTAATACAAGCAGAAGTTGTAGGATTTAGGGCAGAAATCGTCATGCTGATGCCTTACACGGATATACGCAATATTTCAAGTGGCTGTCTAGTCGAAACGCTAGGTAAGCCTCTTGAAGTAAAGGTAGGGATGAATCTACTAGGGAAAGTCCTCGATTCTTTAGGGAAGCCTATTGATTCAAGCCCGTTACCTAAAGGCTTGGCAACTGTTCGTACAGAAAACAGTCCACCAAACGTTTTGACACGTCCTACTATTAATGACAAGTTAGCTGTAGGAGTGAAAGCCATTGACGGTATGCTGACTGTAGGTAGTGGTCAACGTGTAGGGATTTTCGCAGGTTCCGGTGTCGGCAAAAGTACTTTGCTAGGTATGATTGCACGCAATACGGAAGCGGATATTAACGTGATCGCTCTCATAGGCGAACGTGGTCGTGAAGTCCGTGAGTTTATCGACAGAGACCTCGGGCCGGAGGGTTTAAAGAAAACAATTGTAGTCGCGGCGACTTCTGATCAGCCCGCTCTTATGCGAATTAAAGGTGCCATGACAGCAACAGCTATTGCAGAGTACTTTCGAGATAAAGGCTTGAACGTCATGTTGATGATGGACTCCGTCACACGTGTAGCCATGGCACAGCGTGAGATTGGTCTTGCGGTAGGTGAACCGCCTGCAACACGGGGATATACTCCCTCCGTTTTCGCTATTTTACCTAAACTTTTGGAACGTAGTGGAACGAATGAAAAGGGGGCTATCACCGCATTCTATACAGTGCTGGTTGACGGCGATGATATGAATGAGCCGATAGCGGATGCCGTACGGGGCATTCTTGACGGTCATATAGTCTTAGACCGTACGCTTGCCAATAAAGGTCAGTATCCTGCGATCAATATTTTGAAAAGTGTCAGTCGTCTAATGAACCATATTGCAGATCCTGACCATTTGACAGCAGCTGCGAAATTACGCGAACTGTATTATGCTTACGATAAATCTGAGGACTTAATTAATATTGGTGCATATAAAAAAGGGACGTCACGAGAAATCGATGAAGCGATTGAGTATGAGCCAATCATTACCGACTTTCTGAAACAGAAATTTAATGAGAATATTCAATTGGAAGATACGGTAAATGAAATGATTGCGTTAGCTTCTGGAGGAGGAGAACGTAGATGACTTCTTTCCGTTATCGTTTTGATAAAGTACTGAATTTACGTGAACAAGAACGTGATGAAACAGAAATGGCATATAAAGAGGCGATTGAAGAGTTTGAAAAAATCGCAACCCAACTGTATGACCAAATGAAAAAGAAAGAAAATGTCTTGGAAGAACAGCAACAACGAATGACTACAGGTTTTTCCATTGATGATTTACACAGTTATTCTCGATTCATTAACACACTCGACTTAACCATTGATCATATTCAGCAAGAAGTGATGAAATCCCGATCGAAAATGAATTGGTATGAATCCCAATTGCTGGAGAAAAATATCGAAGTGAAGAAGTTTGAGAAAATGAAAGAGATTGGGAAAGAACAATATAATGCTGAAATGGAACACGTAGAGACAAATCGAATAGACGAACTATCAACGATGAAGTTTCGTTCAAGAGAAGACGGGTGGTAAAGTGGCTAATTTGAAAAAGAAAAAAGGGGCGGGAGAATCAGCTGATAGGCAAAGCAAAAAGTCGATTGGTTTTTTCCAAATATTGCTTGCATGGATCATCATACCTCTTATGTTCACAATGGCTGTCGTTTTAATCATAGCTAAAGTAGCTGATGTAAACGTCTTCGATCAGGCGAAAGAGTGGACATCAAAAGTTCCATTCCTTGAACAAAAAGCACCTGATGAAAAGTAAAATGTACCCTATAAGATAGACACTTTGAAAAAAGTCTATCCTATAGGGTACTTTTGTTTATAATGAATAAAAAGATGTGGGAGCGGATGAATGTGACTGAACGATTGTTTACCTTAAAAGAACAAGCA
>NZ_PDYV01000013.1:0-76871 GCF_002743235.1 Sporosarcina sp. P25 | reverse complement strand
TTATATGACGTACTATAACCATTATCGCGGGCAGTGGAACTTGAAAAAGCTGCCGCCTGCAGAATACAGACGACAGCTTCAACAAGCAGCTTAGGCTTTTTTTATAATTGTCCTTTACAAAGGGTACATTTTATATATTAGGGGGTGAGCTTTTCGTATGGTCTCTTATTTAGTTAGCTTGAACGGGTGGTGCTTGTACGGCAGGCGTCAATGCTTGCAACATATCACTTCTGGATTTTGTGAGTTTTGCGGAAACACCAAGCTTCGCCAAATTAGAAATAATTTTCTTGAAATCCATTTCTTTAGCCACTTCTTCCACCTCAACCTTCCTAGTCAGTTATATAGACGTTTGATCGCTCATGAAGTTCTATATTTTTAAAATTTCTTATTGCTCTTATTATACCACGCTAACCACCTTTTAAATCTTTCATTTCTGTTACATTTTCACCTTTTTTGCCAATATTAAACCCTAATATGTAAAAATGGATATTTTGACATACCCCCTATACGTATATTAGAATGAATATATACGAAAGGTGGTGGATATGGAGTGACGTTACTTCCTGAAGAACCTTCTCTAGATGAAGTAGAAAATTCTTGCCGCAAGAGTCATCATCCGGAAGAAATTAAGACGAACTTGACTCATCGTCTTAACCGCATAGAAGGTCAGATACGAGGCATTAAAGGTATGATAGAGCGCGATGTTTATTGTGATGATGTTATTACTCAACTATCCGCTACACAATCTGCTTTAAACAGCGTGGCAAATGTTTTGTTGGACGGACACTTAAAAGGTTGCGTCAAAAATCGATTGGCTGAAGGCGACGAAGAAGTCTTAGACGAACTGACGAAAACTATAGCTAAATTAATTAGAAAATAGGAGGAATTATAGATGAATACAACTACATTGAACGTAAAAGGTATGACATGTAATCATTGCGTACAAGCAGTAGAAGGTGCATTAACGGAATTATCGGGAGTAGAACGTGCCTTGGTTGATTTAAAAGCGAATAGCGTAACTGTGCAGTTTGACGATTCTCTTGTAACCGTTGAAAAAATGAAAGATGCCATTGAAGATCAAGGTTATGACGTCGAAGCGTGACAAGAAAGGTGACCAGCACTATGAGTGAGCAAAAAAAAGAAATTGCTATAATAGGTATGACGTGTGCCGCTTGTGCTAACCGGATTGAAAAAGGGTTGCAACGAATGGAAGGCGTATCGACGGCTACTGTCAATTTCGCTACGGAAAAAGCGGCTGTTACATTTGATTCCAACCAAATCGGATTAACTGAAGTGGAAGACCGAATTAGAAAGCTAGGTTACGACGTACTGACGGAAGAAGTGAACCTCAATATTAGCGGTATGACGTGTGCTGCTTGTTCCGCGCGAATTGAAAAAGTATTGTCTCGAATGCCCGGCATTCGATCCGCCACCGTTAACTTAGCACTTGAAACCGCGCATATAAGCTACGATCCAGCCGCTTTGGAATTGGCAGACATTTTGCAGAAGATCAAAAAAATTGGTTATGAAGCATCACCTCGTACAGAAGAATCAGATCATCAAACAGATTATCGACAGAAAGATATTGATGAAAAAACGCGCAAGCTAATTATTTCTTCAATCCTTTCATTACCACTCTTGTGGACCATGTTTGCACACTTTTCCTTCACTTCTTGGATGTATGTGCCAGCAATTTTCATGAATCCTTATTTCCAGTGGGTATTAGCAACACCTGTTCAGTTTTGGATTGGTGCCACGTTCTATAAAGGTGCTTATGCAGCATTACGTAACGGTGGTGCCAATATGGACGTACTCGTTGTTCTCGGTACATCTGCTGCCTATTTCTATTCGGTCTACCTTGTGTTGATCGGTGACGCACTGACTCACGGCTTATATTTCGAAACAAGCGCAGTTTTGATTACATTGATTTTATTAGGTAAATTATTCGAGGCACGTGCAAAAGGTCGGTCTTCAGATGCAATCAAAAATCTCATGAAGTTGCAACCGCAAGTGGCCATTCTAGAGCGCGACGGCGAAACGGTGGAAATACCCATCCACGAAGTAGCGCACGGAGATATTCTAGTCATTCGACCGGGAGCTTCTGTTCCTGTAGACGGAGTGGTGCTATCTGGATCTTCTGCAGTGGATGAATCCATGCTAACGGGTGAAAGCTTACCTGTAGACAAACAACAAGGTAATGAAGTGTTTGCCGCCACCGTAAACGCCAATGGTTCATTACGGATAAAAGCATCGAATGTCGGTAAAGACACGATGATTTCCAATATCATTCGCGTCGTAGAGGAAGCACAAGGTTCAAAAGCGCCGATCCAGAGACTAGCTGATCGGATTTCCGGTGTGTTTGTGCCTATCGTCGTCGGGATTGCGATAATTACGTTCCTCATCTGGTATTTCGTAGTCGCACCTGGTGATTTCGAAGCTTCTTTAACAAGCTTGATTGCAGTTCTAGTCATTGCGTGTCCATGCGCACTTGGTCTAGCTACCCCTACTTCCATCATGGCAGGCTCGGGACGGGCAGCCGAAGAAGGTGTATTGTTTAAAACTGCTGAAGCAATGGAACAAACTCGTTTGATCGATACCATTGTTTTGGACAAGACGGGGACAATCACAAAAGGTCATCCAGAATTAACAGATTTCCATGTTCGCAATGAAAAACAGCGCATGTCTTTGCTTTCACTTGCTGCAGCAGCCGAAAGTGACTCTGAGCACCCCGTTGCAAAAGCCATTACGTCTTATGGATTGCAGCAGATTTCTACGCTGCCCATTGTTGAGTCATTTGAAGCAATTCCAGGTTACGGAATTCAAACCTTAATTGACGGACAAAACATTTTACTCGGAACAAAGAATCTGCTTTCTCACCATGATGTGGATTTTGATTCTACGATTGCTTCTGTAGAACAAATGGAAGGTGACGGCAAAACCGTCATGTTCATGGCAGTGGATGGAGTACACGAAGCAATCATCGCGGTTGCAGATACGATTAAAGATACATCGAAGCAAGCAATTGCTGAGCTGCGTGCGATGAACCTCGATGTCATCACGTTAACAGGAGATCAACATATGACGGCGCAAGCGATTGCAAATACCGCGGGCATCGATCATGTCATCGCAGGTGTGTTGCCAGAGCGTAAAGCAGAAGTCATCCGCTCTTTGCAAGCCGAAGGAAAGCGCGTAGCTATGGTCGGTGATGGTATTAACGATGCGCCCGCTCTTGCGGTAGCTGATATTGGGATGGCGATGGGTACTGGAACAGCGGTCGCGATGGATGCGGCTGACGTCACACTCATGCATGGCGATTTGTTGCGTGTAGTAGATACGCTGAAAATGAGCGAATTGACGGTCCGGAATATTAAGCAAAACTTGTTCTGGGCGTTGGCATATAACTCGATTGGTATTCCTATTGCAGCGGCCGGTCTGTTAGCACCTTGGTTAGCCGGTGCGGCGATGGCGTTTAGTTCGGTATCTGTCGTATTGAACGCTTTACGTTTACAGCGTGTGAAATTGCATTAAGAAAAGTATTAGGCTACCCTAGAAGTCGTAACATGCGATTTTCTGGGGTAGTCTTTTTCGCTTCTAAAGTGGAGGATTAAATAAGCTAAATAGATAGGCTGGCAAGGTTGTTGGGTTGGGGATTTGCGTTTCGGAGGGGACGCGTGTCTTATGGGTCCGCGGTGAGACAACCACAAGGGACCTCGCGACCTGGTTGGCTCACCGAGAGCCCATGGGAAAGCGTCCGCCAACTTGAGCTTCCATCCCTTCACTGCTACTTGAATACTACTCCTATTCATCGTACGATAAGAAAGAAACTATTCATTCAGAAAGCGGGTTACATATGAAGAAAACGATCTTATTATTAATGTCCGTCCAGTTCTTCGTTTATCTTGGCTTCGGCATCATTATCCCTATTTTACCTGAAGTTATACTCGCCGAAGGCTTTTCGCAAGTGCACGTCGGTGGTTTGTTGACGGTTTATGCCTTGTCTTCATTTTTCACTGCACCTTTATGGGGTGCGCTGTCTGACCGCACTGGTAGAAAGAAACTGATTATGATCGGACTGCTTGGCTTTAGCGTCAGTTTCTTTTTATTTGCGGCATTCATGCACCATATTGTATTGCTCTATATTTCACGTGTAGTGGGTGGTATTTTCTCAGGTGCACTGTATACAGCCGTAACAGGTTTCGTTGCTGATCTCACAACCGAGGAGAATCGTAATAAATATATGGGCCTGCTCGGCATGTCAATCGGTCTTGGCTTTATTTTCGGACCAGCGATTGGTGGTATTCTTGGTGACGTTCATTTGCAATTACCATTCATCGTTTCGGGTACTTTAACGTTATTATTAGCAGTGTACGCTATGATTATTCTGAGAGAGCCTACACGTCATAGCGAAGGAAATAAACGGGCGATTATTCCTAAAGGCGCCTCTGTGTTATGGACGTATCGTATTCGTTATCTATTTATCACTTCATTCATTATTACTTTTTTACTTGCCGGTGTGGAAGCAACATTCCAACTCTTCCAAATAGATAAGATTCAAATCACACCATTGCAACTAGGCTATTTGTTTATGGCTAGCGGTTTAGTAGATGCAGCTATTCAAGGCGGCGTGGTACGACGTGTGAAAAACGGAACGGAAACTTCATGGATCATCGTTGCGCAAGTCGTTACGGCAATTGGTCTAATACTCATTCCATTTTCCACAAGTTTGCTTTGGGCAGGTTTTGCGATGAGCGTATTCACCGCCGGTAACGCACTTGTTCGAACAGTACTCGTATCTCTTACAACGAAAGAATCAGGCGGTATGTACGGTACTGCGGCAGGTCTCTCATACTCGATGGATAATATGGGGCGGATTATTGGGCCGTTGTTATTTACGTGGATATTCACAATGCAAGCAGGAAATATGTACTTCATTTCTGCTATCATAGCGCTACTATCTATAGGACTCGTATTTATTTTCCGGAAATCTACTCGCTCTTTGCGAAACACAGAAGATCCAATTGTTTAATATAAAAAGGAAAAAGCTTCACTTTATTTTATTAATAGGCTATTTATTCGCAACTCCGTTATACTAAAGGAATAGTATATATCCTACGGGAGGAAGCATATGACGCAAGTTATTAGTTTGATTATCACAAGCACGTTGATTATTAACATATTTCTCGCGATTGCTTTGATATTTTTAGAGCGCCGAGATCCTACAAGTACTTGGGCATGGCTCCTCGTACTATTCTTTATTCCAATTTTAGGTTTCATTATCTATTTACTACTCGGTCGCCAATTGCGTCAAAAGCACTTATTCCGCTGGGAAGGTAGAAGTAAAATTGGTATTGAAAAGCTAATTAATTATCAACTCGAGGCCATAGAAAATGAAACGTTTGAGTTTCTAAAGACTGATACAGAAGAATATGACGATATGATTTATTTGCATTTGCGTAATAATCATTCCGTACTAACACAAGATAATGATGTGCAAGTATATACGGATGGTCGCGATAAATTCGACGCTTTAATTGAAGACTTAGAAAACGCTCGTGATCACATCCATATTCAGTATTATATTTTTCGACTAGATGGAATAGGAAAGCAGATTGAAGAGATTCTAATCAATAAAGCGAAATCAGGTGTGAAAATACGGATGCTGTTTGATGATATTGGTTCACGTGGATTGCATGTGAAGAATTTTCATGAATTGATTGAAAGCGGTGGTGAGGTGGCAGCGTTCTTCCCCGCCTTGCTACCATTGATCAATCCTCGTTTAAATTACCGGAATCATCGGAAGATCGTCATTATCGACGGGCGAATTGGTTATATCGGTGGATTTAACGTCGGGGATGAATATTTGGGTCTCAGCAAGAAATTCGGTTACTGGCGCGATACCCATCTCCGAATCGAGGGAAGTGCAGTTCATCCATTACAAACGCGCTTTATACTCGATTGGAATCAAGCTTCTCCTAAAACGAACATCCAATACAATGAACGATTTTTCCCGGCGATTCCTCGTAAAGGAGATGTCGGCTTGCAGATTGTGTCTAGCGGACCTGATTCGGAGTGGGAAGATATTAAAGATGGCTACTTGAAAATGATATTTCTGGCCAAAGATTACATCTATATTCAGACGCCTTATTTTATTCCTGATACAAGTATGCTTGATGCACTTCGGATCGCGTGTCTGTCTGGCGTAGACGTCCGAATTATGATTCCTAATAAGCCGGATCATATGTTTGTTTACTGGGCTACCTATTCGAATGTCGGTATTTTATTAAAAGCTGGAGCAAGAATATATATTTATGAAAATGGTTTCATCCATGCCAAGCAAATCGTAGTGGATGATCAAGTGTCGTCAGTTGGAACAGCAAATATAGACGTCCGTAGTTTCCGCTTGAACTTCGAAGTGAATGCATTCATTTATGATCGAGAAAAATCACATGAATTAGCAGAGATTTTTGAGGAAGATATTCAAAATTCAACCGAGCTGACACTAGATGCTTATTTGGAGCGTGAGCGATTGATTAAAGTAAAGGAATCCATCTCTCGCTTACTTTCCCCTATTTTATAAACAAAAACAGCTGGCAGAAGATCATGATCTTCTATCAGCTGTTTTTTATCGTATACCTAAATACTCCTCTAAAGTGATACTCCGTTTAAATATTTGTTCCGCTTTATCTTTTCCAACATATCGATAATGCCAAGATTCATGCATGTAACCGGTAATTTCTTCTTTTCCTTCAGGATAGCGGAGAATAAATCCGTATTGATGGGCATTGGCAGCAAGCCACTTAGCCGCTTCTGTATCACCGAATGAATTCGACGCCCAATGTTTTTCATGATTGACTTCACCGATATCAAACGCAAGCCCTGTCTGATGCTCCGAATAGCCAGGACGCGCACTATAACGATCAGCTGCCTCTTGTCCGTCTCTTTCCACGTAACGGTTGTATAAAGTGACTTGATAATCATACGAACGATACGTACTGAAGGCCTGCAGATTTATGCCCGATGTAACGGCTGCTGCTGCTAATTCATTGAATGCTTCTCTCGCTTCTGCGCTTTCTCCCGGTGCATAGTCCTTCGGTAAAGGATATTGTTTATTGGCAAGCAATACACCTTTAATACGTTTCGGTTCTTTAGGTAATATCTGTCCTGTTATATAGCCAGTGGGATTGGAAGGTTTTACTGGATTTTGCGGCACTGCTTTCCCTTTAGAGTTTTCTTCTCGGACTTCCCCTTCATCCGGTTCCTCTTCAGTTATTGGTTCTTCTACCTCTCGAAGAATTGCTTCACTCGGCACGTCTGATGAAGATGTGTTTTCTTTGCTACTTCCTGTCATATCGTTACTTTCTGAATCCGCAGGCTCTTCTATTTCGAGAAAGTCTGCTGTTGGTTCCGACCCATTTTGAATACTGTCAACCGCCTCTTTTATACTCCATCCGTTCGTCCCTATCCATACCACGCTACTAGTTAGGATAATAAAGAGTAGAATGATCCCCCCATCTACCCATCTGTTTTTCCGCCTACGCTTTCTAGAGGAAAATTCATCGTTTTTATTTCTCATGCTATACCCTGCTTTCTTTCTAAATCGCTTATCAAATTACCACTCTCTTTTTTATACAAATTATGCTCTGTTTCAAACCACGTATTCTAGTGTATCACCATTTTTCTTTTTCGTCTGTCTATGCTAGTATTTACATAACTTTAGATTCAGCTATTATTGTGAGGTCATACATGTGAATAATCAACGTTGGCTCTCGATGAGCTTTTTCATATTTTTCTTTACATGGGGTATCTTTTTACCTTATTGGACTGGCTGGCTGACTTCAGCAAAAGGTCTATCAGTAACACAGGCTAGCGTCATGATGGGTGTTGGTATGATCGCTAGGTCTTTTTCCACGTTCTTTCTATTTCCGTACGCTACACGAAATATGTCACTCCTGCGTGTTATACGTTGGACTATTTTTTTGTCCTTCATTCTCACGCTTGCTTATCTTCCGGAAAGTCCTTTTGCAATCTTATTCGGATTGACGGTATTATTCAGCTCCATCTATCCTATTATCCTACCAAGCGTTGAAAGTGGTGCATCATTATTGATGCAACATGAACGAATCCATTATGGCAAGAGTCGCTCATTCGGTTCAATCGGCTACACTATCGCATTGCTCTTGATTGGTACGGTAACAGCAATCTGGAATGTACACGCCATTTTGTATATGATGATCATCGGCCTTGGTATAGGCTTGATATTTTCTTTTCAACCTGCCCCGGGTGTATTACAACGCCATCCCGTTGCAAATACAGCAGTACAAAAAGGCCAATTGCAGGCTTTGTTTGCCAATAAATCGTTTGTAATCGTGCTATGTATTGCGGTTTTACTGCAAGGTTCGCATGCCTCTTATTATAATTATGGTTTTATCTTTTTGGATGATATGGGAATCAACGGGTTTTATATCGGGCTGATTCTCAATATCGCAGTGCTGTTTGAAATCATATTTTTCACGCAGGCAGATCGTTCGCTTGCTAAAGTCAAGACATCGACTATTTTCTTATTAGCCGCAACCGGTTCTACCATTCGTTGGATTGCCATCTTCCTCTTTCCTATAACTAGTGTATTTATTGCCACGCAGGTTCTCCACTCTGTTTCATTTGGCATGGCACATTTTGCATTCATTCAATACATATCGAAGAATGTACCAAATCATCTCATCGCTTCTGCGCAAGGTGTCTACGCGGCAGTAGCGTTAAGTCTCAGTATTGCGATTCTTACTTTCCCCGCTGGATATTTGTATGACCAGTCACCTCGCTTGGCATTCCTAAGTATGGCGGTTTGTTCCATGGGTGCATTAATTTTAACTTTCGCGACAAAGCAGCGTATTTCTCGTGTAATTGAATAAAAGGAAAGGCCGCTGAATTAATTGCGGCCTTTCCTTTTGTTAAAATAGTAAGACGTACGCTAATGTTCCAAGTGAACCTAATCCGAAAAATAATGCCATCCAAAGCATCCATTTCGCCTCACGCATCAGACCTTGATTTCTATACATAATGGTTCGCGCGGCATTGGTAAAGGTAAACATGATTAGCATGAACAAAATGGCGAATTCCAAATTTAACTTGATGATAAAATACAGTGCTGCGGCAGCAGATGCTGTAATTGCCAAGCCCATGATCCATTTCAATTTCATGCGACTCTTCCTCTCCATTGTTGGCAACAAAAAAAGCTGGTATGCACCAGCTTTCTAAGTACCTTACTTTTCTTCCGCAACTGGTGGTTCAACATGTTTAAAGTAAAATTTACGCCCAAGATACGTTTGGAAGATTAACAGTAATCCTCCGACTGCCCAATATAGTGGCAATGCAGCCATTACAGTATACGAAATGAACATAATCATAATAGGTGACATGTAAATGAATAACTTCATTTGTTTTTGTTGCTGTTCAGGCATCGTCCACAATGACACGCGCGCTTGGACAAAGTAGACAGCTCCGGCTACTAACATCATAATAATATCCGGTTCACCTAGTTTAAACCATAAGAATTCATGATTTTTCACTTCAGGTGGAGCGTAAAGTATAGCAAAGTATAAGCCCATGATGATTGGCATTTGAATCACAAGTGGTAAACAACCCATATTTAATGGATTGACTCCATGCTTAGAATACAGTCCCATCATTTCCTGCTGAAGCTTCATTTGCTCTTCTTTATCCCCAGATTCCTTAGATGCTTTCATACGCTTTTGGATATCTTCCATTTCCGGTCGTAGTCCATCCATCTTTACTTTCATCTCTTGTTGAGATTTATAGTTCTTTAACATCAACGGCATCAATACTACCCGAATCGCTACAGTAATTAGTACGATCGCAAAACCATAATTTCCATTGAAAGCTTCCCCTAGATAATGGAGTAGCCAATCCATCGGTCTAACAAATGTACTGTAGAAGATACCTGTTTTGTTTTCCACACCAGAACAACCACTTAAAAACACAGCAGTAATTGCTAATAAACTTACGAGCCCTATTCTCTTCTTCAATGGTTTCACCTACGCTATCTCAAACTAAAGAAAAGTATACAGCAAACAGCAGTAAATTTACAGCGAATCACCTTTTTTTAATGTAAATTGAAAGTAATTTCTATCCAAGTCCATCCGAAAGCGTCGCGGCGTTAGCCCAGTATACTTTTTAAAGACACGGGTGAAATAACTTTGATTACAAAAATGAAATCTCTCTGCAATTTCCGCTATTTTTATATCAGAGAATCGTAAATAAAACTGGATATCTTCTATTTTACGGATTGTAATATATTCTACTAACGTAACAGATGTATGTTCTCGGAATATGCGAGAAAGATGACTAGTACTTACATTGAAATATTTTGCAATTTCTTCAACGATTAATTGATTTTCAACATTTTCATTTATGTACTGAATCACTTCATTGACCGTATCATGCGACAGGGAAGGTTTTATTTTCCCTTTGAGGACGTAACAAAAGAACTCGACTAATTCGTCTCCAATTTCTACTACGTTTCCTCTATGGAGATTGGCTTCGATCATTTTTATACAAGCCGTATTAAATATAAAGGCATTTTCTTCAGTAAATATAGATTCTTTTTGTAATTGTCTTGTCATAACGGAAGAGAGGATAATCAAATAATATTTTACAACTTCAAATGAATGTGTAGGTTTATACTCATACAAAATTTTTTCAATTTCCCTAAGCTTGGAACGTGCTTCGTCTTTCTCCAAATTGAAGACATGTGTAAGAAATTCTTTTTCTAAACGAAAAAATAATTTTGCTGTATCTGTATTTCCCTCTTTCTCAATAACACTGATCAAATCCAACTTAGATACTTCTGTTTCCTTGCCCGTCATGAGTTTCACCCCACTCATCTTATATATATGACTACGCAAGATATATTACTATATGTACATTATTTTACCTCATACCCCAATATTATCTACCCCTTATGTGGTTAACGCTATATATGTATTAAAGCGCCCTTTAAAAATGGGCGCTTTTAGTATTTTAATGTGATTAAATTTAGTTAGATTTATTGTCTTTTTCCGCTTGCTTAGTTGATTCATCTTTATTATATAGTGGCTTATTATCGCTCGTATCTTCATTTTTCTTGTAAAGGCCATCTTTTTTTGCAGCATTTTTATCTGGATCTTGTACTTCTTGGTTGTAATAATGAACACTTGTCTGAGCTCCCTCAGATACCATGTTATTATCTCTTAAATCTGTCGGATCAGAATGTCCAACTTTTTCAGTTGCTTGGTCAACTAATTTATTGTTGTTCACAAATGTGTCTACTTTTCCCTTCAAAACACCTACAGTTTCCATTGCCTTATCACGATTTTCCTTTTTACTAAAGAAAGCGTAAGCTCCTGCTGCAAGTGTTGCAAATAATAACCCATTTGATTTTTTAGCCATATTTACCATCCTCCGTCGTAATGTAATTGTGGTGATTTTCTACCTACTGCTTAATATACCCCGCACTCTTACTTTCAAACGTCTACAGCTTGGTTAGTTACTTAGCAATTGTAAACTTAGGATGTAAATGTCTTTTTATGATGTTGTTCATATTTGACGTATAGGTTATAGTTTTTAGTTTAGTAGTCGTTACCGTTTTATCGCATAGTAGTTTTGCAAAGCCTAATTTGTTATACTATGTAGAAAGATAACTAGAGGTGAGATCACTATGATTCGTAAAATGACAGTAGAAGACATTCCAGATGTTCAACAAATTGCTCATACGTCTTGGCAACATACATTTCAACAACATATACCTGAAGAAGTGATCGAAGAATATATTGAACGTACGTATTCTGATTTAATGCTAAAAAAGCAATTGGAAAAGACGATGGTTTTGCTCGCGATAGACGAGCAAGGGCATTCTATCGGGTATTTAAGTTATACCCCGATTGATGTGGATGGTGAGAGTGAATTGACGGCCCTGCACATGCTTCCTGAGTATTTGAATAGCGGATACGAGGAAGCATTGTTAAAAGAAGCACTAGGAACGTTACAGGAAGCTGTAAATGTTGATGTGTATGTCGATCAAAATGATATAGCACTTCAAGATTTTTATGCGAAACAAGGATTTAATTTCGTTGAGTCGTTCCCTGAGTTATTTGAAGGCATTTCCGTAAATATTCTTCATTATTCATTGCCTATCACGCAACCTGCACATACGTAACCAAAGTGTAGATGTGTTAAATAGGTAGACGCCGTTGAATACTATCGCAAGCGGACGCTTTCTATTGAGTTTGGTCGCCATTTACTTACGATAAACTAGCGTGTTTTCTTTGAGTCCAGTGCGACTACCAGAACGTATACTAAAGACCCTTTTCTAAAAGAAAAGGGTCTTTACGTGTCAGTAAGTATTTAGTTCATCCAGTTAGATTGAGTGGAGACGTATTCATCAGGTGAAGGTCCTGTTGTCATTGGAGGCTTCTTTGTGAAGCACAGGATTGCCGCAATGTAGAGCAAGATGGATGGTAACGATAGAAACCCACCTAGTAAACCTGCGATGATGAATAATATACCGGCTGTTTTTGGACTCTTATTATTCCAGACTTTTACCAGACCGATAATATTCAATACCAAGCCTATGAATGCTACAGCAACCAAAACCCATATAATAGTAGAAAAAGAGCCCATAAACGACATGAACATATCCACTTCTTCAGTATTTAATACTCCCTCACTCACAATTTCTCCGCGGAATTCATCCATGAAGGTTGGATCCGTGCTTGCCATATTCCAAATGAATGCTACTAATGCAGCACCTAAAACACTCAGTGTCAATAAAACAGCTGATATGATACCGAGTACGCGCTCTGCTGTACGATTAATCATTCCACATCATCCTTTTTCTGCTAGTTTGTTTCCTTATTATTTATACGCAATGAAATGAGAAAAGTTTCAAAAAAATGATGCGGAACATCTATCGCGTAGCCATTCCAAAATACAACTTATGCTTTTACGTCGTTATATTCATCACTTCGGTCGAACGCATTCACTACGTATGAACAGACCGCTTTCATCTTCAATCCTTTTTCACGTGCATTATCAGCAGCTTGGTCAAGTAATTTCTTGGCAACACCTTGACCACGCAATGAATCGTCTGTATAGGTATGTGTCATCGTCATGACACCGTTTTCTTCAGTCCATTCGATTTCTGCTTTTACATCACCGGCCACTTTATACTGATACGCATACTTCGTACCGCCTAGCTCCGCAAGCTCAAAATCCATTCCTTCACGCTGTTCGTTGTCTTTATTTTCACTCATGCATATCTCTCCTTTGTAGTTATACTTCTACAATATAACGTACCACAATGACAACTTAACTAAACAAATTTTTAAGAGAATCTGCCATATTTCTGAAAAACTCTTTTACTTTTTCCCAGAAACTTGGATCTATGTCGCCTAATTTATCTTTAATTTTCGATGCCATATCGGACAGTTGCTCGTTAAGCTTCGTGAAATCGATATCAAGTTTCGAGATTCGATCCATTAAGTCAATTAATAATTGGCGATCTGCCTCATTCAACTGGATATTAAATTTCTGCAATTGATCATGGACGATCTGTTCTACGTCTTCCTTTGTCGCGGGCTTTTGTTCTGAAATCTGTTTTTTGATTTCTGTTAGCAAATTAGCTACTTCATCTTGATCGACGCCTGCTTTTTCTGATAGCTTCGTTGCTAAGCTCAATTCATCATTTGCTACATCCGTACGTTCAGTATCGAGAACCTCTCCTGACACTTCATACGCTTTGTAAATTCCAACGAGAGCTGAGTGACCCGTTACCTTTTTGGGTGCCGCCACTTCTACAAGGGCGTCTTCAATACCTGCTGTCAACATGGCAGTAGCATACATGTCCTCAGTTACTTGCGTGATATTATCTGGTGTCACAATATTGATGACGAGACCTTCTCCTGCTTCTTGTCTAGTAATTTTCGCAGAAGAATACATTCGTGCATTTCGGTCGCCGCCAGGAATATATTTGATCAAATCATTGCCGTCTACTGATAATTCTTCCACTTCAGCTTCCTCGGCAACTTTTAGACTTTCTTTAACACTCGCTTTTTCACTATCCGATAAATTTGAACCATAGACTACAATCGGAACTCCAAGCTTTTCATTGATGGCTTTATCTGCTGATACTGCAGATGGCGCTATGACTGCGACCATCATCATGAAAGCCAATAGAGAGGCTAATCCTTTTTTCATACAGTCACTCCTCCTTGTTCTACATGTATAGATACGTTGAGGTTCATAAAAAAGTTGCATTTATTATAATATAAGAGTTGTCCAACCGTCTTGTTGTGTAATTCTTCGTTCTCTCATCAACGTGCCTAGTGCCCGTTTGAAGGCACCCTTACTCATCTGGAACATCTCATCGATCTCTTCAGGAGTCGATTTATCGGTAAATGGCATTTTACCGCCTGACTGTTGCAAATAGGCTAAAATTTGTTCGCCATCTGTTTGTAAACGGTCTTGCTTCCTCGGCAATAATGAGCCGTTCATCGTGCCGTCTTCATGGACTTCAATAATACGAACATCTACTTCTTCACCTAATCTTGGCTCTGCTTTACGCTCTGTTTCGTGAACGAAAATACGTTGAATATCTTCTGTCAATAGGAATGTACCGATTGGTAGCAAGCGGTACGCTCTTGCTTTGACATTTTGATTGTACATATCTGCTTCCGCCATTGTATAGTGCTCCTGAATTCTTTCTTCAGTCACTAGTCGTCCAAACAAGTTGCCCCCTGGATCTGAACGAAGCGTCATATATAACTCATCACCTGGTTGTGGCCATAGTTCTTTAATTTGTGGAAAGTCTGCTCGATTGATCAGCACTTCAAACGATGCACCGATATCTACATAAACTCCTTCACTTCTATCCAAGCGAATAACTTTTGCCCACCCGAATGAATGAACTGTGACTGACGGAATTTGCGCAGTACCTGTCAGTTCACCTCTTCTATTGATGTAAAGAAAAACTTCTATCGTCGATTGTTCTTGTGCATCCGGTGCTTCGGATTCATTCATATAGATTTCTTCTCCGGCAGCATTCAATACAAAGCGTGACCCTTCTTTGCGAAGTATTTCGAGTGTTGCAAGTGTACCTGGTTGTAATAATGTCATATAAGTTAATCCTCTCTAGAGTGCTTTACTTTTTAATTTTTTAACGAATTCGGGATCAGACTCGAGCGTCTCTACTAGATCCGTAATGCGATCCATCGCATTCCAACTTAAGTGATGTTCAATTCCTTCTACGTCTCCATAGATATTTTCTTCTTCCACACCTATGATACGCAGGAATTGTTCCAGTAATTCATGACGATGCACAAGTTTTTTACCAAAGCGTAAGCCGCGGTCCGTCAATGCCAAACCCCGGTAGCGCTCATAGTGTACATAGCCTTCACGATCTAGCCGCTGGGCCATTTTGGTTACAGATGAAGGGAGCACAGAAAGCGCCTCTGCCACGTCGGACACACGCGCTTCACCTCTTGCTTCCAGTTGTAAATAAATTTGTTCAATATAGTCTTCCATACTCGGTGTAGCCAAACTATCGCCTCCTCATTTGACTGTCCACATCCACGAATTACTATCTTAAAAGTTTAAGATAGGAAAGGGTGGGTAAAATACTTACATAGCAAATAACAATGAAAAGGAGTTGATTCACTATGGGTCGTATATTATGGCTTGTTATCGTAGTTCTAATAGCATTATGGGTAATTGGTTTAGTAGCAAATATTGGCGGTGGCTTAATCCACACACTTTTAGTAATTGCCGGCATTATCTTTGTCATTCAATTAATAACTGGAAGACGTTCGATATAGTGACGCTTATAGTGCTCTTTCTGTGATCAGGTAACTATCGCATACACACATGTGTTGCGTAAGCCTTGCCCATTCGCAGAAGGAGCATTTTTGCGTAAAGTTCCTTCCAGTTCAAAATTTGTTCGTTTGGCTACTGCACGGCCTTTACTGTGGTTCTCGTCACAAACAAATTCTATCCGTACAGCCGATAAATCTGTAAATGCAAACTCCACAAGCTCTTTGATCGCTTCTGTCATATAGCCTTCGCCTTCAAACTTCGTATCCAGCCAATACTCTACTTCAAATTTGCGAATGCTCCAATCGATACGATGGAAACCTGCGCAACCAATGAATTCACCCGTTTCTTTTAAAAACAGATGAAAGTTCAAAGATTTTCTACCGATGAATTCAGAAACTGATTGACGTACATATTCCTCTGTCGTTTCAATCGTCATGTCTTTCTGCGCCCATCCAGTCCACTTACGCAACGTAGGCATTGAATGTGACACCGCACCCCAAACATCCATCACATCGTGTAATTCAGGTGCTCGAATATGTAGCCGCTCAGATTGTAGCTGTTCTTTGAAACCGGGTATGCTCTTAACATCACGTTCCCGGTCTTCCCAACGGACAGGCGTTGTCGTACCGGCCTCATAATCTTCTCTCGTCATTCCATATGTTACCGCATCATAATACGTGTTCTCTTTCGGAAGGAACCATGCTTGACGCAAGTGTGCTTCTTTTACAAAGCCGGCCCGCTCAAACGCTTTACGCATAGCTGCATTATCATGGCGTGTATGTCCTTCTATACGAATCTTATGCTCCGGTAATTCGAAGACGTATTGTGTGAGTTTTTTTAGCGCTCGCGAACCATAACCATACCCTCGAAAATGATCAGCAATCCGCAAGTCGAATAATGGAACGTCTTCCTGTAAGTCATAGACTTTTACGATTCCCACTTTTTCGTTTTCATTATTTTCAATCCAGAAGGTCTTTACGTCATCAGATGCATAGCCACCTTCTTCTATCGACTTTTCAAGCAACTCGCGACCTGGCTGACTACTATCATGATAAGGCCATGAGTTTGTCGTCATAAACTGAATAAGTAAATCTTGTTCTTCTATCGTCCATTCTTGTAAGCGCATTAAAATTCCTCCATCATGACTGCCTGTATGCAGGCGCCTCACATGACATTATAACGTTTGCTTTGCTTCAATTGCATGTTCATATGCAATTTTCACTAAGTCCGCGACATGCTCGTCTGCCAAAGAGTAGTATACCATTTTTCCACGTCTTTCTGATTTAGCCAATGAATGATCCCGTAAATAACGTAAATGATGGGAAGCGGTAGCGGATGAAGATTGAATCACTGCCGCTACATCACAGACGCACATTTCCGATTCCAATGTCAGTGAATAAGCAATTCGCAAACGTGTTTCATCAGCCAGTGCTTTGAATATTTGTACCATCTTCGTTACATCAGGGAGCTCTTTTCGAATTTTACGAACGACATCCTCATGCACAATCGTTACTTCACAAGCATCTTGATTTACCACATTTTCACCCCATTCAGTCGACTATAGATTACGGCAATTATAATAGATATGATAGTAAAAAATCAATTGACTCTTCTGTTCATTTCAATCAACACTTACTGGATATCGTCTTTGTTTTGTCCATGGATTTTTTCATATAATTCATCTTCCGTAGAAATATCCGCTAGCTTAACTTTCGATCGATAAGCAGCACGGATGATTACATGCCCCGCCACCGGTGCTGTCAAAAACACAAAGCCGATACCAAGAAGCAACCGTACGCTGATAAAGTTTTCAGAGAAGAGGAAATAGACGAATGCGCCGGATAATGTCAATAATACTGCCAATGTCGAACTTTTCGTTGCGGCGTGTGACCGAGTATAGACATCCGGTAAACGGATCAACCCAAAGACACTTAACATACTGGCAACAGCCCCTGTCAAAATCAATAAAGCCCCTATAAATTCACCGATCTCGCTTACGTTCAACTATTTTCCCCCTCTCAATAAATTTGGAAAATGCGATCGTTCCGATAAAGGAAAGAATCCCTAGGATCAAGATGGCTTCCAAAAATGCTTTTGTATTTAAAATCACCGACACGACGGCAATTGTAGCAATCAAATTCACACCGATTACATCGAGTGCCACCACACGGTCCGGTAGTGAAGGACCTAAGATAATCCGGATGACTGCCACCAAAATGGTCAGCGCGAATAGTATGACCGATATTGTCAGCATACCTGCTATCATCGTGTCACCTCCATAATCGCTTTCTCGAAATTCTTCAGTTGCTTAATCAATCCGTCGCGTGACTCTTCAACGTCCATTGCGTGAATATATAACTCATTGCCCTCAGAGGATACTTCCATCACAACCGAGCCTGGCGTTAAGGTGAGAAGCATAGACAGCATAGTCACTTCCACATCACTCGTCAAAATAGTTTTATATTTAAAGATACCAGGCTTAATACGCAGTGTAGGTCTCATGATTTGGGAGATGACCACAATACTTGACTGCGTCAGTTCCCTTATAAAGATTAACAAGAGCTTGCAGGCGGCATATACTCTGCGCAAATAGAAATGCGTATCGAAAAAACGGCTCATGACAAAGATAATGCCAAGCCCGACTAAAAACCCCATGAAAAATGTCGTAAATCTCAGTTCATCTTCATCCATCAGCGTCATCCACAAAAATGCGATGAATAAATTCAGCAGAAGCTGTAACGGCATGTCGTCTCCCCCTCCCTACTCTAAATCGTCACCCATCACAGCACGTATATACTGTTCCGGATTTGCTAATGCATCGGCTGCGTCCTGGACATAAGGCGACAGCAGTTCTGCACCTATACCTAATCCGACTACGAGTATTGCAAGCAATACGAGCGGCAAGCCGATCTTCTTTTGAAAAGGCTTCTGATCATCTTCACTAATCGTCGTTTCACCCCAAAAACTATTGAGGAAAATACGAAGAAGTGAATACAATACACCGATACTCGATAAAAATGCCACTGCAAGTAACACGTAAGATCCTGCTTCAATTGCACCTAATCCTATGTACACTTTACCGATAAATCCGCTAAATGGCGGTATTCCGGCAATCGCTAGCATCGTCAAGAAAAATAACCAACCGACTAGCGGATAGTTTCGGATTAGGCCGCTAATTTCATTGAACTTCGAACGTCCTGTCAAATACACGACAGTACCTGCCAATAAAAACAGCAATGCTTTACTGACCATGTCATGAATCAGATAATAGCTCGCACCTTGAAATGCAGTATTCGTAGCAACCGCAAGACCTGTCAACACAAAACCAACGGAAATGATGACGTTATACGAAACGATCTGACGTATATCTGAATAGGCAATCGCTCCGAGACAACCCGCAACCATTGTGACAATGGCTAGCCCGCCAATGATTTTATAAATAATTGGATCATGTATGAAGATTAATGTGAACATGCGGTATAGCGCATAAATACCGACCTTTGTCAGTAATGCACCAAACAGTGCCGCGACCGCAGTAGGGGGTGCGGAATAAGAACCCGGCAGCCAGAAATAAAGTAGCAAACCCGCTTTCAAACTAAAGACTATCAAGAAAATAATTGCGATCAATGTCAGTAGAGGTCCTTGTCCCGTTTCTGCTACGCGCGCAGCGATATGTGCCATGTTTAACGTACCCAGTACACCATATAAATACGCAATGCCCAACAAGAAAAACCAAGAAGCCAGCACATTGATCAATACATAAGTAATACCTTCCTTTAACTGTGTTTTACGCCCGCCAAGTGTCAGCAACACATAGGAAGCCAGTAACATTACTTCAAAACAAACAAACAGATTAAATAAATCGCCAGTCAGAAATGAGCCATTGACTCCCGCCACTAAAAACAGGAAGAATGGATAGAAAAACATCGCCTCTGTCTCAATCCCTGTCGTAGCGAATGCATACAGCAAAATAATACTGGAAACGATGCACGCAACCAATACTAATAACATGGCGAATGAATCGCCCACAAACAAAATACCATGCGGTGGTAACCAATCTCCAAAGTCCAAACGCATGATGCCGTTCAAATGAATTTGTTGGAGACAATAGGCCGCCACAGCAGCAGAAGCGATCGTCGTCAGTACACTAAGTACACGTTGTACACGAATATAAGGACGTAAGAATACTAAAATCACACCTACCAAAATAGGCAAAATCATAGGCAATACCAATATATTATTCATCTTCTTGCCCTCGCAATCCAGGTCCAGACTCTTGATACACACGGTAAGACAATACGAGTAAAAATGCTGTCACCGCGAAACTGATAACAATCGCCGTCAGAATCAACGCTTGCGGCAGTGCATCTGTATATTCAGCAGCTGTCTCTGTCAGCAAAGGAACATCGCCCTTTTTTAAACCGCCCATTGTCAATAATAATAAATGGATGGCATGCGACAGAATTGCTGTCCCTAAAATAATTCGCAACATCTCTTTTGATAAAAGTAAATAAACGCCTACTGCCACTAGCACACCTACCAGAAGGGTAATTAATGTCTCCATTACTCCACATCCTCACTGATTCCCAAAATAATCGTCACGACAACACCGAGGACAGTCAGTGCGACTCCTGCTTCGAAAATCGTCATCGTTCCAAGTTCTGTCTCACCAAAAACCGGTAAGTCTACAAGCCATGTCTTCTGTGATAGGAAGGGCTCGCCAAACACTAACGAGAACATTCCCGTACCTACCGCAAGCAACACACCAAGCGCCGCCACTCGCTTAAAATCAAATGGCGTGCCTCGGTGAACCGTTTCTATGTCATAAACTAAATACAATAATACAAACGCAGAAGAGAGCACCAGTCCGCCAATGAAGCCGCCCCCCGGATTATTATGTCCTGATAAAAAAAGTTCCACACCAAACGTCAAGATGATAAAAAATACGATCTTCGTCACTGTTTGTAAGATCACATCATTTTTTTTCAGGGTGATCCACTCCCTTCTTGCGACGCAACTTGACTAATGAATAGACACCAAGACCTGCGATGAATAATACCAATACTTCCAACATCGTATCGAATGCGCGGAAGTCACCGAGTATCGTATTCACTACATTCAAACCACCTGCAAGCCGTGATGCCGTTTCATAGTAAACGGAAATAGACGGATACAAGGAATGGCCTTGCACGAGCAAAGCGATAACGGTAACCACAACTCCGGATGCAACCGCGATCAATCCATTACGTACTCGCATGGAGATCGACTTATGCTCATTTTTCCATTCCGGTAGATAATAGAAGCACAGTAAGAACAGCACCGTTGTAACCGTCTCGACTATTATTTGTGTCAATGCCAGATCTGGCGCGCGGAATACTACAAATAGAATGGCGATGGAATAGCCCAGCACACCGTTAAGAATAATGGCAGTAATTCTGGATTTAGCAAATAAAATCGCTACACTTGAACACATCATAACGAAAATAATAATGCTTTCATTAATTTCAATCACAGCATCATTTGAAAAGTCGAAAATGAATTGCTGAAAACCTAGCAAACCTATACCGACAAGTGCAATGAAAAACAACATGATATATGCAACGTAATCCCGTACCGATCCGGTCATATACGTTTTCGTCACCACAGAAGCCACTCGTTCAATCCGTTGTAATAACGCATTATATGAGCGATCAAGCGTCCATTGTAAAAAGCCTAAACTGTAAATCCCTTTCCAGTAACGCAAGAAACAATACAATAAAACACCCGTGATCACCACGCCGATCGTCATGTAAATCGGCATTCCCCAACCATGCCACACTTTTATTTCTGGTACTAGACCAGGCATCCCCACAAATTGTGGATAGACCGCATTCATTGCTGGCCCTAAAATATACGTACCGAGCAGATTCGGGAATATGAAAATGAGTACGACCAGACTGCCAAGTACCATAGGTGAAATCAACATCTGGATCGGTGCTTCATGGGCAGGTCTTTGTCCGGGAACCGGTGCATGTACTTTGCCGAAAAACGTCTGAAATACTATGATCATACAATAAATAAATGTAAATATACTGCCGACCCATGCAACGATTGGGAACAATAAAACCAACGAATCCATTGATAATAGATTCGCTTCTTTCAATGACAGCGTCGCTTCAAAAAATAATTCTTTACTTAAGAAGCCGTTAAATGGAGGAAGTCCTGCCATGGAAAAACTACCAATCAATGCAATGGTAAAAGTAATGGGCATGATCGTTGCCAAGCCACCAAGCCGTTGAATATTACGTGTTCCCAGCTCGTGATCTAAAATTCCGACGACCATAAATAAAGATCCTTTAAAGGTGGAATGATTAATCATATGGAATAATGCAGCGAATGTAGCAGCGGTAAATAACGCGATGTGCGTGCTTTCAGAGGAAGCGAATGCCAATGAGCCGATACCAAGCAAACTCATGATCATACCCAGCTGACTCACTGTTGAAAACGCGAGTAACGCTTTCAGATCCGTTTGCTTCACCGCATTGACAGATCCCCACAACATCGTCAATAATCCAACACAAGATACGACGAAGAACCACGTCGTGTCTCCTGCGAAGACTGGAGTGAACCGGGCTACTAAATAAATACCCGCTTTAACCATGGTAGCGGAGTGTAGGTAAGCACTAACAGGCGTAGGGGCTTCCATTGCGTCAGGGAGCCAGATATGAAATGGAAACTGTGCGGACTTAGTGAACGCACCAACTAAAACAAGCAACATAGCAGGGATGAACAATGAGTCTGCTGCAATCACTTCTCGCATAGCGACTAATTCTTGCAAATTGAACGTTCCTGTAATCGTATAAAGCATTAAAAATCCAACCAACATGAAAATACCACCTGTGACAGTAATCAGCATGGATTTCTTTGCTCCGTACCTTGACTGTTTTCGGTGATACCAGAAAGCAATTAATAAGAAGGAAGAAATACTCGTCAATTCCCAAAACACATACAGAACAATCAGGTTATCGGATAACACGACACCTAGCATAGCTCCCATGAACAATAGCAAATATGTATAAAAGCGACCAATCGCTTCCCGTTCAGAAAGATAGTAAATGGAATACAATACAACCAGACTACCAATTCCCGTAATCAATAAAGCAAAGATCATACTTAGCCCATCTAAATGCGTGGAAAAGTAGACATCTGCAGAAGGTATCCATGGCAACGTGTATAAATATGACGCCCCTTCCGAAAGCGAGGGAACAAGACGAATTAGTAAGGCAAACAAGAACAATGGAATGGTGATTACAAACCAACCGATCCGACTTCCGGTCAAAAATTTATGTATAAATGGAACCAAACCTGCTGCGATAAATGGAATGAATATTGCCAGTAAGACGGTAATCAATCTAACACCTCCCAGAATTAATCGATTGTTAGTGTCAATAGAATGCTCAGAGACTCTTGACTGAACACTGTACGTTATGCATAATGGGACTCTAAGCAAAGTGTACAATCTCTACTCGAAAGTATACACTACTTTATCGAAAACCGCATAAAAAGCGCGGTCAGTATACAGTAAGTCCACGTTCGTAATCCTATACAGGATGAGGTTCTCTGGCGGAGTTGCAACGGAAAGCAATCCCCTAAAGTGTGAACCAGTTACAATTAGCTTATAGAATTCGAAGAGGTGATGAGTCATTATGGGCAAAATGAAAAGCCGTATGGACGAGAGTATTCTCGTTTGTGTGTATTACGGTCCAAATGGTGAACGTCTCATTAATAGAGGATATAAAATTGCAACAATCATGGACTGTCCGCTTTATATCCTGACAGTCGACCCTGCACCACTAGATGATTTTGATGTCGAGAAGTCCGAGTATATAGATCGTTGGAAAGAACTTGCAGACGAATTGGATGTTGAAGCATTCATTATCCGCGACGATGAGAAGCGCCCAACTGCAAAAGTCATTAAAGAAGTGGCTCACCAATTTGGCATTACACAAATCATCATCGGACAGACCGCGCAAAGCCGCTGGGAGGAAATCACAAAAGGCTCTTTCATGAACGTCTTGTTAAGAGAAATTCCATTTGTTGATTTCCATGTCGTGTCGGTTGATCGTGCGATTAAAAGTGAGATAGAAGGGTCGTTTGAAAAAGGCGTACGGGCGTATTTGATTCCCGATGGCGACAACTTCCGCATCAATTTCACGCTTACCAAGCATGCGCAGTACGAGGGAATCTTCTTTAAGGAAATTGGGACCGATTTTAACAACGGAATTTTTAAGTTCATGCAAAACAGCAAGATATGCCAGGTACAGATAGAAGATGACCAAGTACTCGACTCAAGCAAGATCCAGTGCAAGATACAAAATTAATATCACAAGAGATGTCCCAGAATGGGGCCTCTCTTTTTTACATGGATAGTAAGTTCAAGATCTAAGAATGGTTTCAGTGGGGGTAAGGAATAAGTAAAAGGAGACGCTTTCGAACTGGCAGCCTCTTTAGGAAAGCGTAATCACCGTAGTACCTATCTACACCCCGACACCCTGCGGATTTTCTCTCTTACTTTTCACATCAAAATAGAGCTATCCCGAGTAGTCATTAAATAATGATTTCGCGGACAGCTCCTGTAACTTCTATTATTCAGAAAGTTCTTCCCCTACGATCTTCACTTCCATTTCCAGATCAATCCCGAAGTTCTTCTTCACTTCCGCTTTGACCATCTCAATCGTCTGAATATAATCTGCCGCAGTGGCATTACTTTTATTGACGATGAACCCCGCGTGTTTAGTAGACACTTCCGCTCCACCAAAACCTTTACCTTGCAAGCCGCTATCTTGGATCAACTTTCCAGCGAAGTAACCGGGTGGACGCTTGAACACACTTCCTGCTGATGGATATTCAAGCGGTTGTTTTGATTCACGTTGAAACGTTAAGTCGGCAACTGCCGCATCAATTTCACACTGTTCACCTTGTGTGAGCCAGAACTCTGCTGATAGGACGTAATAGCCTTCTGTAGTAATGATGCTTTTACGATACCCTAGCTCCAACTCATCTTTTGAAAGCACGAAAATTCTTCCTTTGTCATCCATTACAGTCGCTTGATGAATAATATCTTTGATTTCTCCACCGTATGCGCCTGCATTCATTGCCATTGCACCACCGATTGAACCCGGTATTCCACAAGCAAACTCCAGACCTGTTAAACAAGCTATCGCTGCTTCTTTAGAGGCATCGATAATATTTGCTCCAGCTTCCGCAATCATTCGAGTACCAACAATCTCAATATGGTTTAGGTTTGCCATATACATTACGATTCCACGAACACCACCGTCACGAACGACCATATTAGAACCGTTTCCTAGCAACAAAATAGGAATTTCATGCTGATAAGCATAGCTAACAACCGCTTGCACTTCTTCTATTGTGCCAGGTGCCGCGAAGACATCCGCTTTACCACCTAGACGTGTTTTCGTATATTTGTTTAATGGCTCATCAAGTAATAACCAACCGCTTTTTATGTTATTTTGAAGATCTTCAAACCATCGATGTTTTGACATCTACATCAAGTCCTTTCACTATACGTGTCTCCAGTTTTACGGAAACAATCTTATCCATCTATTAGTATGCTTGCAATCAGTCCTTTTGACAAGGTTTTTCATTTTGACTTTTTATGTTTTTTCAATTACAGTTTAGCTAACTAAATATCCGTAAGGAGGAGTGAAAGTGAATACTTGGAAGGTAGATCCTACGGCGTCCACTGTTGGCTTTTCTGTTCCACATATGATGGTATCAACTGTCACAGGAACGTTTGAAGAGTTTTCAGGAGAATTACAAGGAAACATTGCGGACTTGACTAAAACAAAGATTAGTTTTCAAGTAATCGTTTCTTCAATCCAGACGAAGAATAGAGACCGTGATCTACATCTATGCTCCGCGGACTTTTTTAATGCCGAAACTTTCCCCGAAATGACATTCTCTTCCCGCACAATTTACAACGATACAGATGGTAGATATCAAATGTCCGGTGACTTGACTGTTAAAAACACGACCAAAAGAGCCTTATTCTGCATCACTCCCCAAGAAGTCACCGTCTTCGGTGCTACGTATCTCGTCGAGGGTAAAATCAAACGAAAAGATTTCGGATTAATGTGGAACCGTGCAATTGAAGCTGGTGGTGTAATGGTTGGCGATATTATTGATATCAAGATGTCCGTTGTAATTTGCAAGGAAAAAAGACAATAGAAAAGCACCATTGATTGATATTTCACTGGAACCCATTCCATTTTCATTCAACTATTGCACTACTTCAAACGGACTAGAAACCTATCAAAAAAGACTGAAGACAAAACTCCTCTTAATTTTCTAGAGTTTTCTTCAGTCTGAAAAACCATTCAGTTATTTAACTTTTCTTCAGATGTCACAAGCTCCATCATCACACTGCCCGCCATTATCTGTGCCAAGTACTTGCAACTTAGGTTTTGTACCCTTCTCTTCCTCAACAATCTTTTTAAACGCTTCGACAAATGCTTCAGTAGGCTGCGCTCCACTTATAGCAAATTTACGATTAATTACAAAGAATGGTACACCTTGAACACCAATTTCCCGCGCTTCTTCGATATCTTTTTTTACTTCATCTTCGTAATCATTACTATGAAGCATGTCTTTGGTTTCCTTTGCGTCCAATCCAGCTTCTGTTGCAATCCCTACGAGTACTTCTTCCGTATCGATACGCTCCCCTTCCACGAAATAACCGTGCATGAGACGCTCTGTCACTTCCTTCTCTACATTGTGCTTCTCTGCAAATTTCACTAAACGGTGTGCATCAAGCGTGTTAGATGTTTTCATTCGATCTACTTGATAGTGAAGATCAACGGTTTTTGCTTGCTCTTCTATATTACTCATCATGTTTTCTGCTTCTTGTTTGGTGACTTTAAATTTACTAGCTAATCCGTCCAATAATGATTGCTCTGAAGCCACGGGTGTATTCGGATCTAATTGAAACGCCTTGAATACAACTTCCGATTCCCCCTCGAGCCCTAATTGCTTCAATGCATGCTCCAAACGTCTTTTTCCAATATAGCAAAACGGACAAACATAATCTGACCATACTTCAATTTTCATTTTTTCCCCCACCTTTCTATTCTCTATTTTAGATTCAAGTAAAGTTGGCAACAATGTTAATGCTTGGGTTATATAATTTTACAGAATGAGGTGTCAGAATGAATCAATCTTTATGGCTCGCCACTGCTTATCCGAAATCTACCTATCCAACTGTAGATGATGATTTAACTTGTGATGTGTTAATCATCGGAGGCGGACTGAGCGGCATAGCAAATGCCTATTTTTTGTCTAAGCAAGGAAAGGACGTTGTGTTGCTCGAAAAAAACAGTTTGCTGCATGGGGCAACGGGAAATTCTACAGGTAAACTAACCGCACAACATGATGTAGTCTATGCAGACATGATTGAACAGTTTGGTGTGGAAAGCGCAAAACAATATTTTAATGCAAATGAACAAGCTGTTGATTTTGCGCGATCCATTGCGGAAGCAGATCAACTGCAAAATGCACACTCCGTACTATATTCTCAAACAACTGAAGGTACGGAACGATTACTTGCGGAGAAGAAAGCGTATGAAGCGATTGGGATTCCATTTATACTTGCGAGCAATGCACCCTACTTACCTTTTGAAACAGCTCACACTTTACTGATTGAAGACGAAGCACAAATTCATCCAGTGCGTTTTGGACAACAATTGGCAGAGCTCGCTGTAAAAGAAGGTGCACGAATTTTTGAACATGCACAAGTAGCCGCTCTGGATACTGATCGTCATTTCGTCAAACTCTCTTCATCTAAAATAGTGAGTTATCGACAACTAGTTATCTGCTCACATTATCCCATTGAAGCACTCGAAGGCATGCAAATTCTTAAACTGGACGTCCAGCGTTCCTATATTGCTGCGGCTAAAACCGATACTGTATTTGATCATCAATATATCTCGGTAGATGAGCCGAAACGCTCGATACGGACAGTGACGATCGATGACCAGTCTTACTTGTTGCTAGCCGCTCAATCTCATCCTGCTGGTTCGGAAAAAGAAACCCAACTACATTATGACAGCTTGACAGAGGATATAAAAACGACATTGGGGCATCCTGAAGTTGTCTACAAATGGTCGGCTCAGGATCCGTCCACACCTGATTTAGTGCCTTATGCAGGAGCTATTTCAAACTCTTCGCCGGATGTCTACATTAGTACAGGCTATCGAAAATGGGGATTATCTAATTCCTTAGCCTGTGCAGAAATTATCTCGGATGCGATTATCGGTCGACCGAATGCCGCAAGCGAATTATTTTCTCCTAGTAGAACCGATTTCGGCTCTTTATCCAGCCGGGCTTTACTATTAGCCGGGCGTACCGTAAAGGAATTTGCCGGTGGACATATCGCCCGGACTGACTCCCCAATTTGTACGCATATGGGATGTCGTACCCGTTGGAATAAAGGAGACCAAACGTGGGACTGTCCATGTCACGGATCACGTTTTCGTGCGGATGGAACCGTATTGGAAGGTCCTGCCACACAGCCCCTCGATTTAGGATAAAAAAACTGTCACGGAAGATCGGGCTACCGATTTCCATGACAGTCTGGTTATTATGAAAGTGCTTCAGTCAATACAGGTACAATTTGCTTCTTACGTGAAACGATACCTTTTAACAAAGCCGTATTATTATTGAATGCTACATTAAATGCAGAACCTGCACGTTCGGCTTCTTTTCCTAGCGCAATGATTACGGAATCGCTATTGATGATATCCGTCACAACAAACAGGAATAAATCTAGCCCTTTTTGTTCGATTACTTCATTTAATTCCGCTTCCAGTTCATCTTGTCGACCAAGAATATCTTGCAAGTCTACTGCATTTACTTGTGCGATTTCCATTTTCACATCGCCGAATATAAATTCTTTCGAATCCAGACTAGCCAAATCCTTTACAGGTACAGAGCTTAAGTCTGCTCCAGCTTTCAACATGTCCAAACCGTAAACAGCAGCATCTACTTCTGCAATGGCAGCTAGTTCTTTGGCTGCTACCTGATCTTGATCTGTGAATGTTGGCGATTTGAATAATAACGAATCCGATACGATCGCAGAAAGCATTAAGCCTGCAATGTTCTTCGGAATTTCAACGCCATGCTCTTTGAATAATTTATTCAATATAGTTGCCGTACAGCCTACTGGCTCTGCGCGATAATACAATGGATCGTTTGTCTGGAAGTTCGCAATACGGTGATGATCAATTACTTCTAACACTTGTACTTCATCCAAGTCATCGACACTTTGTTGTCTTTCGTTATGATCGACTAAGATGACTTGAGATGTTTCAGGTGCTGCTCTTTCAATTAAGCGTGGTGCTTCAAAACCGAAAGTTTCAAGCGCATACGCTGTTTCTTTCGTAATAGTCCCTAGACGAACAGCTTCTGCGTCCATACCGATTTGTTGTTTAAGATATGCATACGTAATCGCTGATGCGATGGAATCTGTATCCGGGTTTTTATGTCCAATGACTAACACTTTTGACATGTTTAATTCCTCCTATTTCACTATGTTTACTAACTATATTCTATCACACTATTCAGGATTGACTAGTAGGAAATAGTAAAGATTGTATTTCTTCCTTGTTATGAAGGAAATCTGCAATCGTGTAACGATCTAGCACAGCAAAGTAAGCTTGAAGTGCTTCGTATAAGACACCCCTTAGCTGACAGGCTTGAGACAATACGCACATATTTTTACTGGGATCAAAACATTCGACTAAGTGGAAATCATCTTCTGTTTTTCGAACTAGTTCGCCTACATTAATGCTATTTGGATTTACACTGAGACGGATTCCGCCACCCCGCCCACGAGTGGTTTCGATGAGTTCCAGTTTTCCTAACTCATGGACTATCTTGGTGAGGTGATTTTTCGATATTTGATAAGCATCCGAGATTTCTTGAACTGTGGACAGTTCATCCGATTGCTTGGAAGCTAAAAAAATCAGAACACGCAGCGAATAATCTGTATACATCGTTAAACGCATAATATCACCACTTTCTACTCTTTCATCATTATACCATTTTCAATTGAAAAATCATGGATTGACACCAGGCGTTACACGTAAAAGAATAACTAATTTTTGAATAGAATGTGACAATATTCACATTATATTTTTAAACATGTATTTAATATATAGCTTTTGAATTCTAAATGATTTATGATAGAGATATCAAATACGGAGAGGTTGTGCATTATCAATGTTAGATCAAAAAACTATCGACGTTATCAAATCCACAGTACCAGTATTAGAAGAGCACGGCACCGCGATTACTACGGCTTTTTATAAAAACATGTTTGTGGCTCATCCCGAATTACTAGATATATTTAACCATGCTAACCAATCTCAAGGTCGTCAACAGACAGCTCTTGCAAACACAGTATACGCAGCAGCGCAACATATCGATAACCTAGAAGCCATTCTACCGGTGGTTGTCCAAATCGCGCACAAGCACGTATCTCTAGGAATTTTGCCAGAACATTATCCAATTGTCGGAGAGTATTTATTGAAAGCTATTAAAGAAGTGCTTGGCGATGCAGCAACACCTGAAATTATGGATGCATGGGAAGCTGCTTATGGCGTAATCGCTGGCGCTTTCATCGGCGTAGAAAAAGATATGTATGAGAATACAGAAAAAGCTGATGGCGGATGGCATTTATTTAAAGACTTCGAAATTGTCGACAAGATAGAAGAAAGTGACGTCATTACTTCATTTTACTTAAAACCTGTTGACGGCAAAAAGTTGCCATACTATTTACCAGGACAATACATTACGATTCGATTGGAAATCCCTGGCGCGAAAAATATTGTCAACCGTCAGTACAGCTTGTCTCAAAAATCAAACGATGAGACTTTCCGTATCTCGGTTAAACGTGAAGATACATTATCACCTAATGGCGTAGTATCTTGCTACTTGCATGAAAATGCAAGTGTAGGCGACATCGTCGAAGTCAGCGCACCAGCAGGCGACTTCTATTTGGATCCTACTGGTACAGCACCTGTCACATTAATCAGCGGTGGAGTGGGTATTACACCAATGAAAGCTATGTATTCAACTATTGCAGACTTGTCTCCTGAACGTGAAGTGGCATTCTTGCACTCTGCACGTACACGCAGCCAACAAGCATTTGCGAATAAACTAGAGCAATTAAATGCTAAATTGCCAAACTCTACGTACAAAACGCTTTATTCAGAAGAGGGAGACGGCATGTTCACACGTGAATTCTTAGAAGACAACGTGATTGCAGGCAGTGATATCTATGTATGCGGACCAACTGGCTTCATGGAGTTCGTACTTCAACAACTTCATGCAATGGGTATTCCAGAAGAGAAAATTCACTTCGAGTTCTTCGGCCCAGCTGTAGCCCTTCAGTTACAATCTGTTTAAGCAGAAACAACCCCCACGAATTTTAAATTCGCGGGGGTTGTTTTTATATTTTATTCGGCATACGGATCGAAGCCATAATGAGTGCAACTACTAAAAACAGACCTAAATAGCCGACAACCGGATACAGTGTACTGACCAAATTTGTGAATCCAAAAAAACTCAGTGCATAGCCAATTACTAATGAACAGGCTACGAATAGCTTAAACTTCATCGTACCACTTTGGATGAATCGAGCACCAAACGCATAAAACATACTGACTGCTGTATTAAAGATCATACCGTATAAAATAACCGCCATGAAAATTGCAAAGATCGGTGAAATATTATTGATGATGGCAAGCATCGGTAAATCTGCCCCCGCCACGTTTTCCACTTGTGAAAAAAGTGCCAAATGACTTAACAGAATTAAAATACCTAATCCAAGACCACCTACAAATCCACCTCGCGCCGCAATCTTTTCATTCTCTTCCGCACCTCCCATGACAATAGCCATCGAAGCACCAACCGCAATATTAAATGACACATAGTTAATTGCAGATATGAACCAGTTAGGCAATGTCGTCGGCAATGCTTTGGCAACAGGATCAAGAACTGCGAAGGTTGTATCCATCGTGATGATACTGTAAACAGAGACAACAACTACCATAATAATTAAAAACGGTGTTACACTGCCGATTACAGCGACTACTTTATCTACGTTTAATAATATCGTCAAGAACACCAAAACTATCATAAGCAAACTACCTACAAATGTCGGCAAGCCAAATTGCTGATGTAAATTAGCACCCGCACCCGCTAGCATAACTACACCTACGCCAAATAGTGTAAAGATGATAATACCATCTACTATTACACCTAAATAGCGTCCACTGATTTTGTAGATCACGTCTTTATGTGAAGTTGTTCGCAATCGACTTCCAAGACGCGTTAATGTCATTCCTAAGTAAGCGAAGAGTGCCGTACAAATCACTGCGCCAATCATACCTAAATAACCGAAACTCGTAAAATACGTCATGATTTCATTACCGGAAGCAAATCCCGCCCCTACGATAATTCCAATAAATGCACTGCCCATTCTCAATATTTTTTTCATAATTTCCCCTATTCTTCTCTGTAACCAAATATATTCGAGATGTTCATTAATTTATTTTCTATACTTTGAGACGAACGGGTTGTCCTTTTCATAGAAACGCCAAGGGTAATGCACGGCTTCACCCGTGTTGCCAATCCCTACCCGCGGACCTGCTTCTATTTCAGCCTGAGGAAAGCCTTCAGCTATGTAGAGTGGCTTCTGTGTCCAATGATGTCCGTAGTATGACATCGTCACCCCGAGAGCCTTGGAAAGTTTCCCGGGTCCATTTGTAAGATCGGTTTCTCTCTTAATGTGTATGCCACGGCGTTGTTGCATATGACTTACTCCTTCTATTGGTTCACCTGCCCGTAGTAACACGGCATGCGGTGTCCCCTCTTGAGCACAGACGACATTCATTAGCGTGTGGGTATGCATCTGATATGTATATACGGATCCCGGCTTACCGAACATGACTTCCGTTCGCTTCGTTCTACGGTTACCATAACTATGCGCAGCACGGTCTTCAGCTCCGTGATACGCTTCAGTTTCCACAATTCTGACCACTGACAGTCCTTCGGGTTGCTCATGTACAATATATTGTCCGACTAGATTACGGGCAAGCTCTAGTACAGGTACATTGAAGAAAGATGAATCAATTGGTTCATACATATGACCTTCTCCTTTCAGTTCTTATGCCAATCCTTGTCCTTCTGCGAATTCACGATAGAGCTCATGTGTTTCCAATAGTTCTGCATGATTTCCTCTACCTGTAATCTGGCCATTCTCTAAAAACAGTAACTGGTTTGCATGCAGTACGGTAGCCAACCGATGTGCAATAATAAGCGTAGTTCTACCTTGCATCAAATGGTGCAACGCTTCTTGTACATGTGTTTCCGAACCGCTATCTAAATTCGACGTAGCTTCATCCAACAATAGAATCTCAGGGTTATGCAATAAAGCGCGCGCGATTGCAATGCGTTGGCGCTGACCGCCAGACAACTTCATACCGCGCTCCCCAACCATCGTATCGAATTGATCCGGCATACCTTTTATGAATGTATACGCATTGGCAGCTTTTGCAGCTTCAATGACTTGTTCAAGAGGCGGTCTCTTTTCAAGACCATACGCAATGTTATCTAAGATAGTTCCGCTTAATAAAGGGCTTTCCTGCGACACATAGCCTATACGCCGACGCCAGTCGGATAACGGAATCGTTTGGATCGGATCTTCTCCAAGCCGTATTTCCCCCGAAGTCGGTTGATAGAATCTCTCCATCAATGAAAAAATCGTCGTCTTCCCTCCACCGCTTGGTCCGACGAATGCCGTTACTGTTCCTCGCTCTGCAGTGAATGAAATTCCGTTCACTACACCTTTTCCATCTTCATATGAAAAATGAACATTTGAAAATGTAATGGCACCTTCCATTTTCGATGTACGTACACCATCTGCCGGTTCTGAATCCATTCGTAGAATCCCTTGAATTCTTTCTGTCGCCCCTATCGCCTTTTGGAATGAAGTGAAAAATTGAGCCATTCGTGCGAACGGAATGATAATCTGAAACAGCAAGAAAATAATTGCAACCAATGTTCCAGCTGATAATGCTCCTTTTGCAACTTGCGCTCCTCCATACCCGAGAATCACTACTAGGATGCCCATCATCGTCAACATCATGATAGGTGAAATAACAGCTTGGATTTTCGCTTCTTTCAACCCATAACGAAATAGGGATTGAATTGCATTTTTGCCTTTCTCTCCTTCAATAGGTTCCGCGCGGTATGCTTTCACTAACCGAATATCCCCAAGCACACGGCCGAGATGTCCCGAAAACTTTGCCATTTCAGCCTGTGTCGCTTTTGCTACTTTGTGCATTAAGCGTCCAAGCGGAAATAAAATTGCCATACTAACAGGCACACTGATCAACATGATGATCGTCATTTTCCAATCGAGCACCAGTAAAATAATGACCGCTCCGATAATCGAGATCATACCCGAGATGAACGAGACTAAGTGCTCTGAGACAAGTGATTTTAATATGGTTGTATCTTGTGTAATCCGACTCATCGTTTCGCCCGTTTCATTTTGATCAAAATACGGCACAGGTAAACGCAGTACTTTTTGCCATAACTGATTACGCAAGTCCGCAACTACTGTCTCGCCAATAAAGGCAAGCATATAGTAGGAGAAACCTCCGGCAATTGCTTGTACCACGAATAAAACGAGCAGGAAAATGCCGGTCTTCCAGTTCAATAGCTCACTGGTGAATGAGTCTACTAAATCTTTGGTTATTAATGGCACAGCAAGTCCTGCAGCCGTTTCAACGAGAGATAGCACTAGGGCAACGATGGTTACGGCTACTGGCCAATGCAATGTCTTGACTAGACTCATAAAGTTTTTAACGGATCCTTTAGGTTTTACTTGTGCATTCATGATGTATCCTCTTTTCTACTTCATTCAAACGGATAGTTCATTTCCCCTTGAAGATATTCACCAATGCGACGCCAATCGGCTTCCAGTTCAGGTCTAAGGGATGGGCGATAAAACACTGAAGCCGGATGGAATGTCGGTATTATAGTGTACGATTCATCTGTTAGGCTATATTGTTTATCTTCTAATTTTGCTAAATATTGCACTGGTTGCGTCAGTACTTGTCCATGAAGAACCGTGACCTTCGCATGTTTACCTAGCAATCGCTGCAAGCCAATATTCCCCAGTGTGACAATGAGCTTTGGTTGAAGATTGGCAACTTCAAAATCAAGGACTCGTGCATGAGCCAATTGCTCCTTTTGTGTGGGTGGACGATTATACTTACGTTCCGTCAAACTACCATCCCGTTCTTTCCTCGTCCCCCATTTGTAAGGTCTACTGCGGAACGAACTCGTCATATAGACATCTTCACGTGTTAACCCGATTGATGCAAGAGATTTCATCAATTCATCACCTGCACGACCAATGAACGGAACACCATGAATCGCTTCGTGTTCACCCGGTGCTTCACCAATTAGTAAGAGTGTTGGTGATTGCGGACCTTCTCCGTGGACAAAGCCTTCTACTGGAAATCCTTCGCTGCGTTCTAAAGCTATACGCGCAATTTCATCTGGTACACGAAACATTGCATTCACTCCTTTCTACAATTATAAAGGTTTCGCTACCGAATAAAAAATGTTAACCATCGAAAAAGCCGCTCCCATTTATGTAAAATGAAAACGACTTATCTTATACTATGTTAACTCAGTTTGTTTTGTTTCTGTTCCTAGGAAAATAACAGCTAATACACCTATCATAATTGCTGCGCAGAAAATACCAAAGATGATTCCGAAGCCATATCCAGCTGTTAACAGTGATCCAACGAGAAGTGGTCCGAAAATACCTCCCACACGCCCAACTGCCGCTGCAACCCCAGAGCCTGTCGCTCGAATAGCGGTAGGATATTGTTCCGGTGAATATGCATAAAGAGCTCCCCATGCACCCAAGTTAAAGAAGGATAGAAACGCACCAGCAACCATCAACGTAGTCAATGTCTCCGCATTACCGAAAGCTAAAGCACTGAGTGCCGTTCCGAATAAATAAGTAGCAAGGACGAACTTGCGCCCCATGCGTTCAATTAGCCACGCGGCACTGAAGTAACCTGGTAACTGTGCCAGGGTCATCAATAATACATAGCCAAAGCTTTTGATTAAACTGAAGCCTTTGATCACCATGACGCTTGGTAGCCAAAGGAACATACCGTAATACGAGAAGACCACGGCAAACCATACGATCCACAGCATAAGCGTCCGTCTTCTAAATGCCGGTGCCAGTAATTGCTTTAGTTTCTGTCCTGTCGTTTGCGATATCTTTCCTTGCTCTTCAAACTTCTTAGAGTCGGGTAAGTTACGTCGTAAGTAAATCGCATAAAATGCCGGTAGTGCCGTGATGATCAGTGCCACTCTCCAACCGAACTCCGGAATAATGAAATAGGCTATTAAAGCCGCTAAGAGCCAACCCGCTGCCCAAAAACTTTCAAGCAACACCACTACACGTCCCCGCTCTTTTGCGGATACGCTTTCCGAAACTAATGTAGAAGCAACAGGCAACTCCCCACCTAACCCAGCTCCTACTAAGAAACGTAAAGCTAAGAACGCCCATAACGTTGTCGTCAAAGCGGATAAGCCGCTCGCAACTGAAAACAAAACCAATGTCATCATAAATACTTGCTTACGTCCAATCCGATCGGCTAATAAACCGAATCCGAATGCACCTATCGCCATACCGATGGAATTAATGCTACCTATCCAGCCCATCTCAGTCGAAGTTAGATTCCACTCTACGGCTAGTGCAGCAATGACGAATGATAGGATTCCAACGTCCATCGCATCGAACATCCAACCAGTACCTGCGATACCCAGTAATTTATTTCGTGAGATTTCCTTCTTTTTCACAGGTCTTCTACCTTTCTATTGTGCAATCTTTATATGTCTTTACAGGTGTCATTATAGCACTTTTTGTTTGTATTTGACTAGTTTTGTTTTCTGGGGATTTCTGGATGTGATTGGCTGTGGGTAGTTATAGAGCGGGACGGCTGTGGGTATGAGCGGATAGCGAACGCGATTGAGCGCGACGAATCCGGCTTTGAGCGGATAGCGAACGCGATTGAGCGCGACGAATCCGGCTTTGAGCGGGTAGCGAACGCGATTGAGCGCGACGGCTGCGGGTATGAGCTTATAGCGAACGCGATTGAGCGCTTGTCATAGTTTAATGAGCGCGGCTGATAAATTACGGCTAAAAAGATGATCATGAAGAGAAAAAACCCCAGAAGACAGAGTCTCCTGGGATTTCATTCATTCTTATAGTCCAACCTCTACTTCTTTGATCATTTCTTTGATTGATTGAAGACCGCCACCAGATAGGTACCAATATTCACCGTTCAAATAAACCATTTTGTCATTCTTGAATGCGTTTGTTTTCTTTACAAGATCGTTTTCGACAGAATCTTTCGCTGTTGCGCCGTTACCAATTGCTGCGTCGCGGTCGATGATGAAGAGAATGTCTGGGTTTGTCTCTAAGATATATTCAAACGTGATATTTTGTCCATGAGTAGAAACTTCGATGTTCTCGTCAGCAGGTTCAAATCCGAATACGTCATGAACTAGTCCAAATCGTGAGCTTGGGCCGTATGCACTGACTTTTCCTTCAGTTGCTAGGATGATCAATGCTTTGCTGTCGATACCTTCAGTTTTAGTTTTGATTTCTTCAATGCTTGCATCTACGTCTGCTAATTCAGTTTTCATTTCATCTTCTTTATCGAAGATTGTAGCAATTTTACCCATGTTCTCTTTGAAAGATTCCATGTAGTTAGACGTATCAACGCCCATGTAGATTGTTGGGGCAATTTCAGATAGCTGATCATATAAGTCTGTTTGACGTCCAGAGATGAAGATCACATCTGGCTTCATTGCATTGATTGCTTCAAAGTCTGGCTCTTTCAAACTACCTAGATTCTCATACTTTTTGTCTTCATATTTAGAAAGATAACCAGGTACGTTTGATTGTGGAAGTCCTGCTACTTCAATTCCTAGTTCATCCAATGTATCTAATGTTCCGAAGTCAAAAACTACTACCTTTTCAGGGTTCTTTTCAAGTGTTGTTTCACCAAGTTCATGTGTAATGGTTACTTCTGTGCTTTCTTCAGCTGGCTTATCTTCAGGTGTAGCATTGTCTGCAGGTTTTTCTTCGTCTTTTGCGCCGCCACAAGCAGCCAGTGCTAACATTAAGATCAATGCGAATAAGGATAGGGTAAGTTTCTTCATTTCAGTATAATTCCTCACTTTTTAAAGTTTATTTTAAGAGTTAAAATACACACAAATTCGGCAATCTTTCATTTGTTGAATCGGAATTTCCATGTCATAAATTTCGCGTAATGACTCAGAGGTAATAATATCGTTCGTTACTCCGTCTTTGACGATTCTTCCGTTTTTCAACGCAACAATTCGGTCTGAATAGACAGAGGCAAAGTTGATGTCATGCAAGACGATGACCACAGTTTTGCCGAGATCATTGACAAGCTGACGCAAGATTTTCATGATTTGCACAGAGTGTTTCATGTCCAGGTTATTCAGTGGCTCATCGAGTAAAATATAATCGGTGTCTTGTGCAATCGTCATTGCAATGAAAGCCCGCTGACGCTGACCGCCAGATAATTCATCCAAATACGCTTCTTGCATGTCAGTCAGGCCCATATACTCCAACGCCTGATCCACCATCCGGTCATCTTCTTCCTGAAGACGGCCCTTACAGTGCGGGAAACGGCCGAATGAAACAAGTTCACGGATGGTAAGTTTGACATTCATGAAGTTGGATTGCTTTAAAATCGCGACGCGCTTAGCGAAGTCATTGGATTTCATATCTTTCACTTTGCTTTTATCGAGCAATACTTCGCCCGTGTCAGCATCCATTAATCGACTTACCATCGAGAGAAGAGTAGATTTACCAGCCCCGTTCGGTCCAATGAATGACGTGATTTTTCCACGGTGAATATTTACACTGACCTTTTCGACGACTGCTTTTTTCCCATAAAACTTCGTTAACTCACGAACTTGGATCATGAAGATCGACTCTCCTTTAATAATAAGTAGATAAAGTAAATGCCACCGACAAAGTTAATGATCACACTGAGTGTGGTCGAGAAAGAAAATAGACGTTCAACGATCCATTGTCCACCAACTAATGCAATAACACTCATCAATGCAGCACCGGCAATTAACACCGAATGCTTAAACGTGTTGAAGAATTGGTAAGACAAATTGGCTACGATCAATCCGAAGAATGTAATCGGACCTACAAGTGCCGTGGACACCGCAATCAGTACTGCCGATAAAATCAACATGATCTTGACGACCGACTGATACGGCACACCCAGATTGATTGCCGTATCCCGTCCCAATGATAAAACATCGAGTTCATTGATATAGCGCCAACCAATAAGAAGTGTGATAACCAATATCGCTAATGCCCACCACACGAGATCCCCGTTGATATTGTTGAAACTCGCAAACATCTTATCTTGCACACGCAAAAATTCATTCGGATCAATCATCACTTGCAGGAATGTCGAAATACTTCCGAAGAATGTACCGACAATGATACCGACTAGCAATAAGAAATAGATTGGTCGGTTCCCTTTACCGAATAAGAAGTGATAGAGCAACAAAGCGAATATTATCATCGCACCGACCGACAGCATGAAGTTAAATTGCTGGTTGATCAGTACAAATGAAGTCGAACCGAAAAAGAAAATAAGAACGGTTTGCAGCAAGATATAGAGTGAATCCAATCCCATGATGCTTGGTGTTAAAATGCGGTTATGCGTGATCGTCTGGAAAATAACCGTGGAATATGCCACTGCCACACCTGTTAAAATCATCGCCACCACTTTGACCGCTCTTCTAGGAAGTGCATAGTCATAGCTACCGTTCAAACCTTCAAATAGATACAAGCCGCAAAATACTAATGAAAATGCTAATAAAATTAGTAGCTTCGTTGAGTTACGCATAGGCTTTCCCCCTAAACAACAAGAACAGGAAGATTGCGCTTCCGATGACACCGACCATTAAACTGATCGAGATTTCATAAGGGAAGATAATAACCCTGCCTAGAATGTCACAGATAAGAAGGAAGATTGCGCCTAGCAATGCAGTATGCGGCAACGTCTTTTGTAGATGGTCTCCTTTAAAAATCGAGACAATGTTCGGAATGATTAACCCTAGGAAAGGAATCAGTCCCACTGTCAATACAACGGTTGTCGTAATTAGCGCAACTAAGATCAACCCAATATTGACGATACTCTTATAAGCGAGTCCTAAGTTCTTGGAAAAGTCTTCCCCCATACCCGCCACTGTAAATCGATTCGCATATAAATATGTAATGATCAACACAGGTATACTAATATACAAAAGCTCATAACGGCCTTTCATGATCATGGAAAAATCTCCTTGAAGCCAAGCAGACATATTCTGGATCACGTTTGCTTTATATGCAAAAAATGTGGCGATGGAAGATAAAATATTTCCGAACATCAATCCAACAAGCGGAATGAAGATCGCGTCTTTAAATTTAATACGGTCGAGAATTTGCATAAACAAGAAAGTGCCAAGCAAGGCGAATGTGAACGAAACCGCCATTTTTTCTAATAATGTTGCGTTGGTAAATATCAACATAGATACCAAGATTCCCAGTTTAGTCGCATCCAACGTTCCTGCTGTGGTGGGAGATACAAATTTATTGCGGCTCAGTTGTTGCATAATCAAACCTGCAATACTCATCCCTGCGCCAGCGAGTAATATCGCGACTAATCGAGGAACTCGACTAATCAAGAATATTTCTGTTGCTTCTGAACGCCAGTCCAATAGGTCCGCTGGTGTGATTCGGCTTGCGCCGACAAACAGCGAAAGAAATGATAAAAGTATAACTGCTGTAATTAAGTAACGTTTCTTCATGAAGAACTCCGATATCGAATATTTGAGCATCTCTCACTTAAATGAAAATGATTATCATTCGCTCAAGAACAACATTACCGCGTTTAACATATGATGTCAATATCTAAATGAAAATCGTTATCAATACTTTTGAAATTCTACTCATTACAGAATCTGTTAACCTCTTATTCAATCTTATGAATTCATACGAAAAAGCCGTTTTCCGTATAACACGGAAAACGGCTTTTTCATTTACTGCTGATCCATTTCTTGGGCACTATCTATTATTTCTTTCGGGACTTTGATTTCATCAATCTCATTGATCTTTGTCATCGTACCTTTAATATTCTGTGTGACTTTAACTTGCTGACCTTGCTCATCCATTGTCATAGTCATATCCATGTCAAAGTCTTTTGTGAAGAATGTCTTTTTATCTATAGTGAATTGTAGGTCCACTTTTTCAACTTTCATATCTGTTTCTTCCAACATGGCTTCATCTGCTTCTGGTGGCATGTTCTTCTCTAACAATTCTTTCATGAGCTCACTAAACTTTTCACCGGAACCTACCAATGTCAGAACGTATTCATCGTCGGTCTCTTCAAATGTAAAATCTTCTGTGTAATCCTTATACATAGTGAAGTCCACTGGTGATTCAGTCACTCCCATCATTTGACCGGCAGCTTCTTTATACAATTCATCCGGTAATTTTATCCAACCACCTGATTGTGGGTCTTTCATGAAGAAGCCTTCTTCTGTCATATATTGTTCTATTGCCATTTCTTCATCGCCTACTTGCATATTCATCGTTTGGCGCATAGCAAGTGGTTCAAGAATCATATCCATATCAATCGTCGAATGAATGTCTTGCTTCTCATCACCCATTTCCAACGTTTGCATAATTTCCATATCCGAATGCATACTTTGCTGCGTTTCAGCTGTAGCATTCGCTTTTTCCATTACTTCACCGGCTGTCAGTTCACTATTTACGACCACTTCTTCTTCATCTGTAATAGGATTTTTTTGAGGTTCAGCAGTTTGACCACAGGCACTTAAAACAACTGCTAGTGTTCCTGCTGTAAGAATTGTTGTCCATTTTTTCATACAGTCCATCACTCCTTATATATTGTTGCCGCTTAGTTGTACGATTGATTAAAGAAAAACCTTCAGATCCACACTGGCAATTGACAAACCCCATTTTTATAGAAGCATAAAAAAATTTGAATACTTCAAGTGAGTGTACCAAGTATTTTTCTTTGAATTCCATCAAGAGGTTTAGAATTTTGTAAATCGGGCAAACTAGAAGCATCCCACCCCCTTTCTCTTCTTATAAAGATAAAAGGATTTGGCTACATGCATTGTGCATGTAGCCCTTTTTTATTTAATCACTTCAGAATAAATTCTTGTAGACGTTCACATTCACTTTCGGGCATTTCCACAGTCATCAATGTGCCTTCTTCTTCGTAAGCCGTATCTTTGATCGAAGCATTTTCGTTGAGATGGGAAACGATTTCTCCACGGTCGTATGGGATCATTAATTTACACGTGATATATTGCCTGAATAAGTTTTGTTGGATCAAATTTAACAATTCAGGGATCCCTTTATTTTCGCCGGCGGACATCCAAATACTCTGATCTTTTACACGCGGATAGACGATTTCGGTCAAGTCCGATTTGTTATATATATTGATAGTAGGGATACTTTTCACACCAATATCTCCTAATGTTTCATTGGTAACATCCATCATATGACCATGTTCTTCGTCGGAAACATCCACAACATGCAACAGTAAGTCTGCATTCTTGGCTTCTTCTAATGTCGAACGAAATGCTTGGACAAGATGGTGAGGGAGTTTAGAAACGAACCCTACAGTATCTGTTAAAATAAATTCTTTTTTATCTTGTAGTTTGATTTTCCTTACGGCAGTTTCGAGCGTTGCGAATAGCATGTCTTTTTCACTAACTTCTTTGGATTCATCTACATCCGTATATTGTAGCAATCGATTCATCAACGTGGATTTCCCAGCGTTTGTGTAACCTACAATGGATACAACAGGTATGCCGCTTCTGACACGCTGTTTTCGCTGTGTTTCACGTTGATCACTTACATGCTCGAGTTCTCGGCGAAGTTTAGCGATCTGATCTTCGATTTTCCGACGATCGAGCTCAAGCTTCGTTTCACCGGCTCCTTTATTCTGTAAGCCGCCTCCTGTTCCGCCACCTTGCCTGCTAAGTGAAGCTCGAAGTCCAACAAGTCTCGGCAATGTATATTGCAGTTGTGCTAATTCAACTTGCATCTGCGCCTCTCGATTGCGTGCCCGCCTTGCAAAAATATCCAATATAAGCATAGTACGGTCAATAATTTTACATTCTAGATCTCTCTCCAAGTTTCTCAACTGGGAAGGCGATAATTCATCATTGAAGATTAGTAAATTTGCTTCAGATTCCTCATATACATCACGGATTTCATCAATCTTACCTTTTCCAATATAAGTGGATGGATTTTTCCGTTCTAAATTCTGTGTCACTTCACCTAGAACTTCCACATTGATTGCTTCCGCCAAATTCTTTAGTTCTTCCATCGCATATTCAAAGTGCAAATCCTTCTGTTCATGTACGCCAACTATTATGGCTTTTTCAATTAACACATCCATGCTAGCATCCCCCCGACATCTTTATATATAGTTTACCCTTCGTTCTGTTGCCTAATCGCTCGATGTGAAATGAATCTCTGCCAACCGCTGTACTTTTTCTTGTTTTTCTATAAAGCGCAATATAACGTTCCCAATTCGAATATCATGTACATCGCCGACTTTCTGTGATAATAGTATTGCCCATTCGCCTGCTTCTTGTAATGGGTCTTCCACATGGAAAATACATTCTGAAACTTTTTGTTGTTGATGGAATATCGTTCGTGCACCCGTCTTAGCGAGACGAGATTGTCGCTCCGCTTCCGATTCATCCCATTCGATAAAGAATGGATATGGCAATTCATTGGAGACGTCTTGTTCAATAAACAACATCTTCCAACGAACCAACTCACCATCTTCTGTTTTTCTTGATGCATTGATAATTTTTGTTGTGGTGAATCCTTTGTTATCGAGTTCATCTTTCCATTGTTCCATATCTTCGACAGAAAAGCATACATTCGCCCAGCCATCTCCATATTGCTGATCATGAAAATAGTGTGCAATAAGTGGAAGATCCGTTGCCGCTACTCTCGCTTTGTCTTCGTCTTCTACTGTCAGCCATTCGATATATACATTGTCAGCATACAATAATGCATTGGCTGTTCCCCAGTTTTCATGCCGCCCGCCAGCTACTGCCTGATTACCTTTTGCACGTTGTTCCATGACAATGCTTTGTACAGTATCCTGAGTGAAATAGATAAGGTGGTCGAGTTTCATCATACGTATCCCTCCTAAATAGATGATTTCCTTCTATCATATCAAACCTGGCCTATCAATCGGGGATCCCTACCTTTCTTAGTATGAGATCCACTACAGTCAAAACACGCTTCAGTGTTTCCCGAAAGGTCAGAATAGTGTAGGATAAAAGAAGAGTTTCAGGAAGAGATATGTCCTGATAAAAACGAATGCGGAGGGATTGTATGGTAATCGATTTATTAACATCTCATTCATCGGTTCGACGTTATAAAGATGAACCGATTTCAAGAGAAACCGTTATAGAACTAATTAAAGCAGGTCAACACGCCGCCAGTTCTCACTTCGTGCAAGCATGTACTGTGATGTATGTAACAGACACTGAAAAACGGGGTCAGTTGGCTGAACTATCTAAGAATCGTCGTCAATTCTATACAGCTGGCGCAGTATTAGTATTTTGTATGGACTATAACCGATTATCTCACGCTGCCCGTTTACACGGTCAGGAAATTGATTATACAGTAGCAGAGAATGTGCTAGTCGGTGCAATCGACGTCGCTCTGTTCTCGCAAAATGTTGTCATTGCAGCCGAATCAAAAGGCTACGGCATTTGCTATATCGGCGGTGTACGAAATGCGATGGAAGAAATTTCACAAGTACTGGAATTGCCAAAAGGCGTTGTGCCTCTATTTGGATTGTCCATCGGTGTTCCAAATGAATCCAATGAAGTCAAACCGCGTTTGCCTATAGAAGCCGTACTACATGAAAACACATATAACGAAGAAAAGTATCATGATCTTTTGCCAGCATATGACGAAATCATGAAAGAATACTATGCAAGCCGTGACTCCAATCAACGTGATGCGATGTGGACAAAAGAAATGGCAGATTTCCTTGAGTCACCAAGAAGAACGGATCTCGAGGCATTCTTACAAAAGCAAGGATTCCTATTGAACTGAAGATAGACAGGAGTGTCAAACGATGTCAGTAGACGACGTGCTGGAACTACTCCAGCGACGCATGAAAGATGGAACATTCATCCGTGCTACAATTAGTGGGCCACGAATGAAATCCAATGATGTAAAGCGAATTAAATTAAAGCCGCTTGAACTAAAAGGTGAATTTTACATTCAATTTGAATATCAACATGAACGTGTTCTTAAGCATGATAATGTGGCACTTGAAAACGTGAAGCAACCTTTGCAGGATGCATTGCAAAACTTTAAGCAATTCCATATTGATTTATCAGATGAAACGATGCAGATCCAAATATCCAAGAAGATGAAAGTTTCGATTAAACGAATTTTCCTCAATACCGAAAAGACGGTCGACTATTCGCATAATCGTATTAAGAATTATGCTTTACATGAAGGGACCCCTTACCCATTTCTCATTCGTCTCGGCGTTCAAACACCTGAAGGTAAGGTTAAAAATCAAAAACATGATAAGTTCCGCCAGATTAATCGTTTCGTCGAACTGATTGATGACACGCTTTCCCACTTGCCGAAAGACCGTCCGATTCGCATACTGGATTTTGGTTCGGGGAAATCGTATTTGACGTTCGCACTGTATCATTACTTGCGAATTGAAAAAGGCCTCGACATTCGTGTAACGGGGTTAGATCTAAAAAAAGAAGTCATTGAAGAATGCCAGGAAATTGCACGTGATCTGCAATACGATCAGCTAGAATTTCTAGTAGGCGATATCAATGAATATGATGGAGATACCGCAGTCGATATGGTCGTCACGCTTCACGCATGTGATGTGGCAACGGATATGGCATTAGCGAAAGCAGTCAACTGGGGAGCTTCCGTCATCCTATCTGTCCCTTGCTGTCAGCATGAGCTGTTTTCACAAGTTCAAGCTCCTGCACTCGACATCATGTTGCAGCACGGTTTAGTGAAAGAACGTTTTGCTGCACTCGCAACGGACTCCATCCGTGCAGAGTTGCTGACATTGGTTGGCTACGAATCACAACTTGTGGAGTTCATCGATATGGAGCATACACCAAAGAACATTTTAATACGTGCCTACCGTACTACTAAACAACCAACACTGGAACAAATCGATCGTTATGCAGCATTTAGGAATATGTTGCAAGCGAAACCTTTCCTTGAGAATGAACTGAAGCCTTTGCTCGATTTTCTACCAGCACATGGCGACCAGACCATATAATCACGAAAAAGATCGCCGCAGCGTCATATTTTGACACTGCGGCGATCTTTATATATATCTTAAGATTGTGGCAAATGCTCGATGATACTATCTACTGCTTGCTTAATATAGTGAGGTTTTGTCCCAAGATTTAAACGAATGAAGCCTTTCGAGTTTTCCCCAAACCACTCTCCGTAGTCAATTGCTAGCCTACACGTATCTTGAACGAATTCTTTTACACCGTCTGGCTGGATATGTGCACGCAAATCAATCCATAATAAGTAAGTTCCTTCCAACGGTGTAACGATTAACTTAGGGGCATGCTCTGCGAATTGTTCGACCGCATAGCGTTCATTTGATTTAACGACTTCTCGTAGTCCTTCAAGCCAGTCTGCACCATGATTATAAGCAGCTTCTGCGGCCGTCATACCTAGCATATTGACTTCGGTTTGATTAACTGTTTTCACAAACGTATCGAATTGCTCCAGCAACGCTTCATTTTCAATGATGATTTGTGATGTCAATAAGCCTGCCAAGTTGAATGTTTTCGAAGCAGCGGTTACTGTAACAACACGTTTAGAGAACCTTCCTCCAGCCACAATCGCAGATGGAATATGTGTATGATCGCCAAACGTCATATCGTGATGGATTTCATCCGATACCACCAAGACGTCATGCTTGTCACAGATTGATAAGAGTTTTTCCGCTTCCTCTGCTGTCCAGACACGGCCTACAGGATTATGCGGTGTACAATGAATAAATAATTTCACGTCATTATCAACTATTTGCTTTTCAAAGTCTTCAAAATCGATCGTGTAGACGCCCTCTGTATTAATGAGTTCACTGCTTATGAGCGTACGACCTGTATCTTTCACTGCGTTGGCAAATGGATAATAAACTGGTGACAGAATGATCACTGCTTCTTTTGGTTTCGTAAATGCATTAACGAACCAGTATAACGCAGTCACAACCCCTGTTGAAAAACGCATCCATTCCTCTTTCACTTCATAGCCATGGCGTTCACGTTCCCAATTAATAAACGCTTTATAATAAGATTCAGGCGCATATGTATAACCAAATACTCCGAAGTCCACTTTTTCTTTCATTGCCTCTATTACTTGCTCTGGTGCCTTAAACTCCATATCCGCTACCCAAGCCGCAAGTAAATTCGCATCACCAAATCGTTCCTCAAGTTTATCCCATTTCAGCGAGTTCGTACCCTTTCGATCAATTGCATAACGTTCTAAAAATTCTTCTTTATTCATGTAGAAACCTCCTCGGCTCATATTTTCATAGTAATCTTTCTATTCCGATTGTAACATATGTCCCCTTTTGCTTCCTCCGTTGTTGTTATGATTTATTTTGGGGTATACTAGAGTATTGAAGCGACATTTAGTTGGAGGTCATGAAAGTGAGAAAATGGAATACCGCAATAGTTTTACTAGCACTACTTTTCATTTGTTCCATTCAGTCTGTCAGCGCACAAACGACAGATGTAAAATATATAGACGTCGCCAATGATCACTGGGCAAAAAATGAAATCATGCAGCTGGATGAAATGAAAATCATCACGGGCAATTTCGATATGCAGTTCCATCCCGAAACTCCACTAACAAAGGGGCAAGCTGCTGTTTCTTTATCTAAAATCTTCGGATCGAAATTCATTGATAAGTCTTACGGTTTTTCAGATATTGTATGGGGATCAGATAAAGGACGTTTTGCCTTGACCGCTGTCGAGAATGGATGGATCCAACCAAGCAAACAGGGAGTTTTCGGCTTTGATGAACCATTGACGAAGACAGAGCTATGGGACGCATTGATTACGGCTTTTGACATGGAAGAGGACCTCGGTAAAGTGTTATCGACTAGCTGGCCTTCCAGTTCGGATAGAGCTACATTAAAAAACATTCCTGTCTATACGTTTCCTCAAGTGGAGGAGTTTCTTCATTACGGCGACTCGATCGTATCAAGGGCATACTTTTCAAAAGCATTGCACAGGATACTAGTGGAAACCAATCGTATTAAACAACCGAAACAATTTACACTCTCCAATCCGGAAGAGTCTATTCACTATAGTAAAAGTGTGCCTGAGACTAATTTAGGAAGTGTACCGTTTAGTACTCATCCCCTTTATTTGCGCTCTGAGGAAGCATTTGAATATAAAGACTTTACACAAACCAATTATGGATTTTCACGCGATAGTGCTTATACATATGCTGTCGGAAAAGAAGGCGCTGAAATCAAATTGACTGTTCGAGAATTGCCTAACAAAGATGTATTTGTATTTTCAGAACTAACTAACCCTACTGACAGGTCTATAACGGTAGAAGTACTTCAAAAAGAACAAGATATCGCACAGTTTGATCTATACCGCTATGATCGTTATCCACTCATGCGTGAGAATATAGATTTGGCGGATGCGGATATGACCACTTATCCGACAGGCTTACTGCGCTTCATCAAGACGGACGGCACTGTAGAAGAACGGATGATTGGACAGGCCTACCAATCCAAACAATTATCCCTTCGCTACGATAATGCTGAACAAAGTGTCTCTCGTGAACTCATTGGAGAACAAGAGAATTTCTCCTATACGTTAGCCGGAAAAACGCTATTATCTTCCTATAAACTACATGCTAATACAGGAGAAATAGTGGACCACTGGTATGTAGATTCCGATGAGCAATTGTTTAATTCAAAAGACGACCTATTCAAGTGGATGAGAGAAACAAGTCAGAATCACAAGAAGCGCAATAAGTGGTACACAGCTGAAGGCTCGTATAATAAATTGGCTGACTCGACAGAACCAATGCCCGTTACAGGTCAAAACTACGGTCGTAATTTATTGATGCTAAAAGAAGATCGCGCATTGACGCTTTATCATGAAAATAAAGGACGTTACTATGAGAATCTGGTCTATAATTCCTTCGTCAATTTGAAAAACTTCAAACAGGATAAAGACTACTGGGAAACAGAAGTAACAAGTACGTATCTAAAAAACTTATATGATATTCACGCACCATTTATTGATACGCGTTTCAATGAACAAATCGCTTTATTCTATTATAATATCGGTGATGAGTTCGGAATTCCTTCTGCGAATGAACCACTGCGAGATTATGCGGACCTTCTCGTTTCCCAGCAACGAAAAGGCAATATTAATCGAGTAGCCAGTGATGCATACTATATTGCAGACTACTTCCCAATAAAACAGAAAGTCACTACCCATACATCCATGAATCATGCACTTGGTGGTATGAATATTTTGCTCATGTCTTACCAAGAGTTTGGAGATTCGCGATATCTTCAAACCGCACGCAATATCCAGAGAGCCATTGTCTATCAAAAAGATAAATGGATTCGCGATAATGGAGATATATGGTATAAGGTTTCACCGGAATCTAATTTTGAAGGTGATGATTATAAACATTTGACGCTAGAAGACCTAATCGACTCCTATCAACTTTGGCAACAAATCGATTCAAGCTACTTGCCTACGTTAAAGCAACTCATTATTTCTAAGGCCACTTTCTTATCGAATGAAAAACTTGGCTATACGACGAAGATTAAAAAAGGACTTAAAGAAATTGGGCTATACGAGTATTTGCCTGATGGCGACGAAGTGACGGACGCGTTATAAATTATATTGACAGAGAAAAAAGAGCTATCCATTGCGTATTGCGCAATGTTAGCTCTTTTTTTCACATTTCTTCTTTGAGTAATTCCAATGTGTCATCGTATTCTCTTTCAATAACAGTATCGCGTTTATACGTTGCCTTACTTACTAATACCGCAACAATAAGGCAAAGCGCAAATCCAGGAACAATCTCATACAATGCATCGTGCAAGACATCGATACTTCCCCAAACACCTACCGTTACAGCACCGATAATCATACCGAACAATGCCCCTTTAGCCGTTAGCTTTCTCCAGTATAATGATAAGAGAATAATAGGACCAAATGCTCCGCCGAAACCTGCCCAAGCGAATGAAACCAATTTCAATACGGATTCTTTATTCGGCCAAGCGAGTATCATTGCGATGATCGTCACGACCAGAACAGCCAAACGCCCTAAAAATACATAGTGACTATCTGTAGCGTTTGTTTTGAAAACCGCTTTATATAAGTCTTCAATCAAAGCAGACGATGTCACAATCAATTGCGACGATATCGTACTCATAATAGCTGCCAATACCGCTGCTAGCATAATACCTGCAATCAGCGGATGGAAAATAATCTGTCCGAGAACGATAAAGACCGTTTCTGGATCCGCCAAGTCCACGTTGTTTTGTTGAAAATACGCGATACCAATTAATGCAGTAGCAATCGCACCAAACAAACTCAGTATCATCCAACCAATACCAATCCGTCTTGCACTCTTCGTCTCTTTCACCGACTTGATCGCCATGAAACGGACGATGATATGCGGCTGCCCAAAATAACCTAGACCCCATGCGAGCGAAGAGATTATTGTGACAACACTGACACCTGACACCAGGTTAAACAGTGCGGGATCTACTTCACGTATACTCGCTGCCGTTTCAGAGAAGCCACCTGTAATAAAAATTCCGAACGCCGGAACTAAAATCAGTGCCAGAAACATAATCAAACCTTGTACAAAATCGGTATAACTAACTGCTAAGAATCCACCGAACAATGTATATGCCAGAACTACCACCGATACAATAATCAGACCCGTATGATACTCTAGCCCAAATGAGCTCTGGAAGAATTTCCCGCCCGCTACCATACCTGAAGATACGTAGAATGTGAAGAACACTAAAATAATAATGCCTGAAGCCACTCTCAATAAGCGGGATGTATCTTTTAACCTGTTATCCAAGAAACTCGGAATCGTGATGGAGTTATTTGAAACTTGCGTATATGCACGTAAACGTGGTGCAACATATAACCAGTTTAGATAGGCACCTAATGTCAAACCTATCGCAATCCACGCTTCACCCAGTCCACTCAAGTAAATAGCACCCGGCAATCCCATCAATAGCCAACCCGACATATCGGAAGCTCCGGCACTTAATGCGGTAACTGCTGGTCCGAGCGACCGTCCACCTAACATATAATCCGTTAGATTCGATGTGCGTTTGAATGCATACCAACCGATTAGCAGCATGGCTATCATATAGACGACAATAGAAACAAGTTGGTACATTTGCTCCGTCATATAATCATCTCCTTCCTTACTATCAATATACCTATACTACCTTATGGATAGTACACTTTGAACCTTTATTTGGTGATTCGTAGAATAGAACTATTTTTTCAGGCAGTATTCCCCGGGAAATTACACCATTTGACACAGCAACTTAAAGTAACTTACTTTGCATATTCTACGCATATATTGAAACCATTCTATCTATTGTAACGTATATAAAAAAAGGGGGAGATCGAATGTTACACACGACAACTAACATGTTGCAAGGCCGTACAATTGAAATGTATCACGGAATTGTATCAGGGGAAACAATCATGGGGGCAAATATCGTTCGGGATATTTTTGCATCTGTCACCGATATTGTAGGTGGACGCAGTGCTGCTTATGAAAGCAAATTAACCGAAGCACGACAAACAGCAATTGATGAAATGTCTCATAAAGCAAGTGCTATGGGGGCGAACGCTGTCATTGGAGTCGACTTAGATTTCGAAATGGTACGTGAAGGCATGATGATGTGTATCGCAACCGGTACAGCTGTTACGTATCGGGATGGAGAGTAATCATTTATACAAAAAGAGAGGGGTTCCCCCCTCTCTTTTTGTATTACGTTAATATTTCTGCCACACGTCCAACTTGTCCGTCTTCAAGTCGCACTTTAATCCCATGTGGATGGAAGCTAGAATTAGTCAATAAATCTTTGACAACACCTTCTGTTTTCACGCCACTTCGCTGATCTTTCTTTAAAATAACCGCTACCCGTAACCCAGGTTTTACATCTGACCGATTTTGTCCATTCATATATTCATCTCTCCTCTTTTTATTCAGTGTACCATATTCATGAACTCTTTCTCTTCTAGTACATCGGATGAACGAAGACAGGATGCATGGTACAATAAAGACTATCAAACTAGGAGGTGTATTCATGCGATTAACAGTATACCTGGCTGGAGAAATTCATACATCTTGGCGAGAAGAAGTCAAACAACAAGCAAAAGATCTACAATTACCTGTAGACTTTGTCGGACCCATGGAAGACCATGATCGCTCGGACAACATTGGAGAAGAGATTCTAGGACAACAACCGGATAAAATTTTTAAAGATGCTGCAGCTTCAAGCCTTAACAACTTACGAACGGAAATCTTAATGAAAAAATCAGATATTGTCATTGCGTTATTTGGTGAACAGTACAAACAATGGAATACTGCAATGGATGCCAGCGCAGCAGTCGCTTTCGGCAAGCCACTCATTCTGATTCGTCAGGAAAACCATCACCACCCACTAAAAGAACTATCCCGTAAAGCACATGTTACGGTGGAATCGGTAGATCAAGCAGTTTTAGCATTAAAATATATTTTCGAGTAAATATTTAATTACTTGCTAGAAGACAAGCCTATCAAATTATGGGCTTGTCTTTCTCAATTCCACTAATGACCTTAATCTTTACTTGAAACACACTTTATTTTGACTACTATTTTCACGCACTCAATTCACCCTACCACGTGTCAAACATTATTTTCCAACTGAAAATTCTATCTGTAATTAATAGGTGTAAATGGTAGAATAGGAATACATAAGGAAGTCGAGAGGGGCAATCGGATGGCGCATAAAAAAGGTATTCGTCAACAATACATAAAAGTATTTATCGCTTCCATAGTGATTGCGATTATCGGGATGGCTAGCATGTATTTCTATGCTAGTAGCTCATGGGATGAATTAGAAAATAAACAGCAAGCCTCAATAGAAAAGTCGGTATTAATTGAAAACATATCCGATTCAATCCAAGATCTATTCTTTCGGGTTCGTGGTTACTATGCTTTTCAAATTGAGGAAGAACTAAATTTTGCCTATCAAGCAATTGAAGACATTCATTCTTATTCTAGTGAATTTAAGTCTCTTCAATTAACAGCAGAAGAACAGCGAATCATTGACGAAATCGATAATTTCTTGATGGAATATGAAAATGTTACTCTTCCAAAAGCTATTCAATATGTCAAAAAGGACGATTATGCTGGTTTACAAGACTTAGCAAAGAGTGGTACGAACTTAGCCGTTAATAGTTTCATTCAATATGCTAACGAATACGAAAAATCTTCAAAAGATCAGCTGGAAAATGCATATAATAATACGATGCAAAAAACCAAATCATTCTTTTTGATCATCACACTATTCGGCATCATCTTCTTATGTATTCCAATCTATATGTTTTGGAGCGTCGTCAACCGAGTAGTCAAGCCGGTAGAAGATATCACGCGCGCGGCAGATCAGTATGAAACAGAAGGTACTGTCCTATTCCAACCTATTCAGACTGAAAATGAAATCGGTGCACTTTCACAATCCATTCATAAAATGATGGAACATATACAAATGAATGAGCAGGAGCTCCTTTCACAAAATGAAGAGTTGATTACACAGCAAGATGAATTATTCAATCGCCAAACGAAGATGGAATTCGCCTTATCAGAAGCTCGATTTTCCCGTGTCCGTTTAGAACGATACAACGGTTTGAGTCATATCTTATCGTTCTCGTTGGATAAGCAAGAAGTATGCGACCAAACTTCTTGCTATTTAAATCAAATCTACCAATCCGACTTAAGTTTTCTTTGGTTTCCTAAAAGTGAAATTCATACGTTAAAGGGGATTTCAGAAGAGTTTTTCAATGAAATTAAACAAGAACGAATAGAATATATAAAAATCCGACTTGAAACAGAGCCCTATTTCATTATCAAAAGAGAAGCGGAATATGAAAAAGGAATAGCTGACAATATTACATATGTCTATGATTTTGTTACAGGTATCTACAATGTTGCTAATGAATTAAGCGTCGTGTCTGTCCTCTCGCGTATCGGTAAGCCATTTACAGAAGATGACCAACAAGATTTATACGGTTTGCTTAAACGAATTGCAATCGCAGTGGATCGGATTGAACAATATGAACTCATTATTCATGAACGTCAGTTGAATCAGAATATCTTGGATAACATCAATGAAGGCATTCGTTTCGTTTCAAATACAAGTGAGAATGATAAGTATAATAAAGCCTTATTCAATTTACTTGGAATGGAACCTGAAACAGAACATAGGGCCTGGCCACGAGAAGAATGGACGGAGTATTTCCTGAAACAAATTGATGACCCTGTTCAATATAAAGCATTTTTTGATGACGCCATCAGGTCTGAATCCACGGAATTTATTACTAACAAATACATACTTTCATTACCTTCTGAAAAGTCCCGGGTCATGAATGTATACAGTGTGCCGATTATTATTCAAGAAGAAAAAGTCGGTACGATCTTCGTACATCGGGATATAACTCACGAACACGAAGTCAATAAAATGAAAACGGAATTGGTGTCGACTGTCAGTCATGAATTGCGAACACCTTTATCGAGCATTCTCGGATTCTCTGAGCTTTTACTAAATAAAGATATGGATGATCAACGTAAAAAAAGGTATCTTGAAACTATCCACAGCGAAGCTAATCGATTAACTACGCTCATCAATGACTTCTTAGATTTGCAACGGATGGAATCAGGGCGTCAATCCTATAAGATAGAAGATATATCCATCACTAAAGTAGCTGAAATGGCGGTAGACTATTTACTGATTCAATCACCAGATCATACTATAAAGATGCAGGATCTCACATATTCATCAATGGTCAGAGCGGACTATGATCGTATTTTACAAGTATTCATGAATTTAATTGGCAATGCCATTAAGTTTTCACCCGACGGCGGAAATGTGAATATTACTCTGTTAAATCAACAGGACACAGTTGTCGTTTCTATAGCGGATGAAGGGATTGGCATTCCATCCGATACGATTAAACATCTATTTGAGAAATTCTATAGATTTGATAATAGTTACAGTAGAAAAATTGGTGGTACAGGTCTCGGTCTATCTATTTGTAAGGAGATTATTCAAGATCATCATGGACGAATTTGGGTAAGTTCTGAGGAAAATGTAGGGACGACAATTTTCTTCTCTCTTCCTTTGAAACAGCAGCTGCCAAATGAAAAAATTGACTACGACAAACCTTTGGTGGTTATAGTAGAAGATGATGTGAATATTTCATTGTTACTGGGAGAAGAACTAGCAAGCAATGGATTTTCAATAATTCATCATTCCAAAGTGGGCGAAGCATTTGTATGTATAGAAGTAATGCAACCAGCCGCAGTCGTTGTCGATCTAAAATTAGAAGAAGGTGAAAATGGTTGGGATTTAATTAGCCAAATGAAAGAACATACTAAAACTAAGTCGATCCCAATTATTATATCCTCTTCATTGGAAAAAGAACCTTTATTGATGGAAGAATTTCATATCAGTGAATATTTGACGAAACCTTATCCTCTCAGCGATTTATCCTCTATTATTATAGAGACTATAGAACGATCTGATGGACTGATTTTTTATCCAGAGAATAACTAAAAGAACGTCTTTTCCTTTACGGAAAGGACGTTCTTCTATTTTGTATACTGTAATTAAAATAGTGATTTAACTAATTCAGCCAGTTCATTCGGGCTAAATGGTTTAGGTACGAAGTAAGAGGCCCCTTTGGCTAAAGCAGCGTCTTGATCTGCTTGCTGTGCTTTTGCTGTGAGCATAATAATAGGCGTTGATAGCTTTAGCGGTTGTAGATGCTCTAATAATTCTAAACCTGTCATACGTGGCATCATATAATCCAAAAGAATGGCGTCATATGGATGGCTTTGGATTTTACTTAATGCTTCTACCCCATCCACTGCTTCTTCTACTTGAAACCCTTCAAATTCCAACGTGTCCGTGAGCAACATGCGCAAAATATCTTCATCGTCTACAACTAAGACCTTTTTTCCTATATGCGTCAAAGTGGCCACCTCCTTCTATTCTCTTTTATCAAATAAACGATTTGCTAATTTATCAATTCTTCCAAGGACTTCCGACGGTTTAAATGGTTTTATTATATAGTCATCTGCTCCAAGCCAAAGTGCTGCCTTAATATCATTCGCACTTTTTCTAGCCGTCATCATGGAGACTGTGACGTTTGTTTTGGAATGGTCACTCTTTAACTGACTCAATACTTCTAGACCGTCCATTTTTGGCATCACACCATCAAGTAATACGATGAAATAGGCATCGGGACTATACCAGTCTTCTTCTAGAAATGAAGGGCCGTCAGCATATGTCTTTACTGTAATATCAATGTACGAAGACTTTAACTCCAGCAAAGTTTGTTCAAGGATTTGTCTGATGAATGAATCATCATCAACGATAATAACGATTAACTTTCGTTTTACTACCCGTTTTCTCTGATCGTAAATCACTGTTTGGTTTCGCCCTGAACGCTTGGCTTCATAAAGAGCTTGATCTGCAGCGGATATCATGTTGGCAGTATTTCCTTCGTACGTCGCACTGCCCGCCGAGAAAGTTACTTGGAATGTCTCTTCATCAGATGTGAATATCGTATCATTGAATTTGGCTCGAATTCTCTCAACGGCATGCACGGTATCTTCAGCATTACTATTATCAAATAATAAAGCAAACTCTTCTCCGCCATATCGGCATACATAATCGCCTTCACGTTTTTCTTCTTTGATGATTTCGCCAAATTTTCGTAGAACTTCATCGCCTGCTGGGTGTCCATACAGGTCATTTACTTGTTTAAAGTGATCCAAATCGATAATGACAAGAGAGAAAATCACTTCAGATTGATCGGCTTTTTTGGCCAATGTATTGATGGTCTCGTCGAAGTAGCGTCGATTTCCAACACCTGTCAAACTATCTGTAATCATACTGCTACTGACCGCATGCTGACGCAATTGACGATTGAACAAATAAGGGAAAAAGATATTCATATCAAAAGGTTTAGATAGCAAATCCATAGCCCCTCTACGATACGTTTCAATTAGAATGTCTTTCGTTACTTCTTCACTCGAGATAGCTAAAGTCGTATTTTTTTGCCGCGCAGGTTCTGCAATTTGATCCAATACTTCAAAGCCTGTCATATCAGGCAACTTTGCATCTATGATTACAATACTTGGTCTCATAGAGTAAAATTGTTCAATTCCACGCTTTCCATTCAATGAAATAATTACTTGAGCTCCAAGCTTCTCGAGCAACTCTTTTAAATAGGATACGAACTCCAAGTCTTGATCAATGATTAAAATAAACGTTTCTTGATCAAGACGGTTAACGTAGCGATCAGGCAATTGAAATTCTTCTTTTTTCACAGCAATAGTATCATCAAAATGCGAACGAATACGATTCTTTAAATTTTCTAATGAAGATACGGGTATTTTCTGATCGTTAGAAGACGTCAGAATCTCTAATTGTGACGCACAAAAGAGAGACAACTGTTGCAATCCGATTGTCCCGGATGTTCCCTTCAATTTATGAAGAAAATAATACAACTCCCTTTCCGTTAAACTACCACGCGCTTTCCACTCTTCAAAGATATTCTCTGTACGTTGTGCAAGCATATTCTGATATTTTTTTTGACTCACTGTTTTCCTCTCCGTTCAGCGGAAGCATTCCCATTTCGTTCTATACTTCTGATTCCCCGGTATTCTACATCTATAAAAAAAAGAGCTGGTAATATAGAATTTCCTATTACCAGCCCTAACGCATATTTACTCTAGACCCATTTCTTCTTTTACTACTTGTGAAATCCGATCTGCATAGTCTGCACATTGTGCTTCTGTTTCAGATTCGACCATTACACGGACGAGGGGCTCTGTCCCTGAAGGACGTACAAGTACTCTTCCCTGTCCGTTCATCTCTTTCTCTACTTCGTTAATAACCCCGACAATACGCATATTATCCATGACCGCATATTTATCCATTACACGAATATTAATAAGTTTCTGTGGATACACTTTCATTTCGCTAGCTAATTCAGATAATTTTTTACCTGTTTGCTGCATGATGTTCACAAGTTGCAATGCCGTCAGTAAGCCATCGCCCGTTGTATTATAATCCATAAAGATAATATGGCCTGATTGCTCACCACCAAGATTATAATGATTTTTACGCATTTCTTCTACGACATACCGATCACCTACAGCTGTTTGAACACTCTTCATGCCAAATTCCTCTAGAGCTTTATAGAAACCTAGGTTGCTCATCACAGTAGAGACGATAGTGTCTGATTTTAATCTGCCTTTGCTATGTAAATATCGAGCTACAATAAACATAATTTGGTCGCCATCGACAATGTTTCCTTTTTCATCTACTGCGATAAGACGATCTCCATCGCCATCAAATGCTAAACCGATATCTGCACTCTTTTCTACTACGAGTGCTGCAAGTGCTTCAGGGTGTGTGGAGCCAACGCCATCATTAATATTCAAACCATTTGGAGAAGCACCCATTGTAGTCAAGTCTGCATCCAAGTCTGCAAATACATGAGTTGCCAAGACTGATGTCGCACCATGTGCACAATCAAGTGCTACATGAATATTCTCGAAATCGTCATCGACAATTTGTTTCAGATATTGAATATACTTTTGACCGCCTTCAAAGTATTCCGTTATGGTTCCAACATTTCCACCAACAGGACGAGGCAATGTATCTTCTTCTGCATTTAATAGTTGTTCGAATTCTTCTTCCTGTGCGTCAGTTAATTTAAAGCCGGTTTCTCCAAAGAACTTAATTCCATTATCTTCAACTGGATTATGTGATGCTGAAATCATAACACCTGCTTGTGCGTTCATGACACGTGTTAAATAGGCTACGCCTGGTGTACTAATTACGCCTAATTTCATAACTTCCACACCAACAGATAATAAGCCTGCTATTAAAGCATTTTCAAGCATTAAACCAGAAATTCGTGTATCTCTTCCTACTAGCACTTCGGCTTTCTCTTCCACATCTTTAGTAAATAAATATCCACCGATCCTGCCTAATTTAAATGCCAATTCAGGTGTTAGTTCCTCGTTGGCTATACCTCTGACGCCATCTGTTCCAAAATACTGTGTCATGTTGTATTCTTCCTTTCGATCTTATCTTAGATCACGTTTGGTACGAGCTTTATGATTCTTTCTTATCATCCGTCTTTTTCGATATGTCGGAAGTATCACCTGAAACTTTCACCTGAATTTTTAATTTAGCAGGTGTCACTTTAGTAATTCCTTCGGGATTTTTTATATCCACTTCCACTTTTCCGGACTTATTTATTTTATCTATATCCAGTTCCACTGGGATTTCTTTAATTGCGTCCACTATGCTTTTGGGACCGTATACGCGAATGGATTGAACATCAGGTACTGCACTTTCAATAGTTATTCCATCTGGAGATTGTCCCTTTTGTTGCAATTTCAATGGAATTTCACGACTATATTCTTGGATATCTACTTTCACCGTGACTTCTTCCGGATCCAATTCAACGGATAGCTTATTCAAGTCGCGATCCAATACGCGAACGCGTGATTTTTGCTCAAAAGACTTATTTAGGCTACCGTCATTGGTAATAGAAACTTTTACGAAACTAATCGCATCCACAACACTTTTCGCACCTGTAACATTAATCGAAGAGGGGTGGACACCCATGCTTTTCACTTCATATCCTTCTGCTAACAATCTAGTATTCATCTCAGGATCAACACGAAATGACTGGGTTACCTTCTCCTCAATATTAATATTAACTGTTGAAGGATCAAGTCGAACATCCAGTTTATCTGACAAATTTTCCGCTTGTATACGTACGGTATGTTCACCGAGTGTCAAGTTTTGTAAATCTAATTTCAATGTAAAATCTTTTAACAGTTTAGTAGTCTGTACAATTTGGGCCGGTCCTTCAATCGTCATATTGACCATGTCAGGTACTCCTGTTACTACTAAATTTTCCGTATCGTAATAAACTTCCACCGGTACGTCTTGCAAGAGATCGAACACATCGCCTATTGTATTACGACTTGATTGATCCTCCGCTTTTACTGATAAAAACAGCATAATCGCCAAAAATAGAGCAGTTAGTCGAAGAAACCAGGGGCTATCCATAAATTTATCCATTTTTTCTCTTCCCCCACTTCCATAGAGAAGTATCTGTTTGTCCTGTTGTGTTACCGAACCAGGAAATACGTAATAGCTTTTCGAATTCCTCAATATCCAATTTCCGATTGATTTCTCCATCTGCAGCCAGACTTATGGCACCCGTTTCTTCTGACACAATGATGGTTACTGAATCAGTCACCTCACTGATTCCAAGCGCCGCACGGTGTCGTGTACCGAGCTCTTTGGAAATAAACGGACTTTCCGACAATGGTAAATAACAACCTGCGGCAGCAATACGGTTCTTCGTCACAATAACCGCACCGTCATGCAATGGTGTGTTTGGAATAAAAATATTGATAAGAAGTTCGGAAGTAATATGTGAATTCATAGGGGTACCTGTTTCGATATATTCACTAAGACCTGTTTCCTTCTCAATTGTAATTAGCGCACCAATACGCCGCTTCGCCATATAGCTAACGGATTTGACGAATGCTTCAATCAAGCGGTCACGTTCTTCTTCCTCCTGCATAGCAGTACGTGCAAAGAGTTTGCCCCGTCCCAATTGTTCTAATGCTCTGCGAAGTTCAGGCTGGAATATAATGATCGCAGCCAAAAAACCAAATCGAAGTACTTCTTCCATCATCCATTGAAGCGTCTTCAAACCGAACCATTCTGTAATATAGCGACCGATTAGAATCACAAATATACCTTTTAGTAATTGAACAGCCTTTGTTCCTTTAATGATGGTAATTAATTTATAGAGTACGAACCAAACAAGAAGCACATCCACAATATTTTTCAGTATTTCTATTGGTGCTAACGTTGTTGCTTGCTCCAAACCCGGCATGTGCTTCCCCTACCTTTTAAGAAAGTTCTTATAGATTTAGTATAACATAATTCCCAACTAACATGCCCAACTAAAAGGTCATGTACATCCGAATGAAAATCAAAAAAGTGATGCGGAAGCCCTTAAGCCGCATCACTTTGAAAAGCTATTTTTCTCATTCATTTTCAAGCTTTTGTTCCTTCGATGCAGGGATAATTTCTTTTGCCAAAGACTTCATCTTATACCACAGCCAATCAAAGATCTCATCAATTTCTTCACTTGATCCCGTAATAACGGCCGTTGAAGCCATATACTTAGAACCTCTAATAACCGTGACATCACCATCAACTTCTCCTTCAATCCGAAGGTCTCCGTTCTTCACGACAAGATCACCAACAACCGTTTCTCCTGCTGGCACCACAACCGTTTCCCCCTCTACAACCAAGTTAGGCTGTTTTGTAAATGAAAACTGCTGTTCATTTTCAAAACTTGAGAAGAAAGATGCACTCATAAGCAATAAAAACATTGCAGCCGCCACCATAAATGGATGCTGACGAAACCATTTACTCGGACCTTTCTTGATTGTCCGTCTCGGCAATCTTGCAGTTACACCATTGACAAAGCCAGGAGGTGCTTCCACTACATCCACACCCTTAAATAAAGTAACGGTCTGCTCTAGTTCCTCAAATGTTTCTCTGCACTCTTCACATGACTTCAAATGTTCGTTCATAACTAGTTCTTCCTCATTGGTGATTTCACCATCTAAAAACGCATGCATATAATGGACAACATGTTTAGGACATTTTTCCATAAATCTAACCTCCTACATACTCCCCATTTGTTGCCGAAGTGCTTCTCGTCCTCGATGTACTCGTGTTTTTACTGTGCCGAGTGGCATCTCCAAAATGTCAGCAATTTCCTGCAACTGTAGGTCTTCCATATATCGTAAAATAATAATCGTGCGGTATTTATCGGGCAGCCTGTTTACTTCATATTGAATACGATCCTTCATTTCCATCTTTTCTACTTCTTCTTCCGGTAATTGTTGCACCGCTGCAATTTGTGAATACATATCCAAGCCTTCCGTCCCTGGAATTGTAGCATCCAAGTAGTGATCAGGTTTTTTCTTACGAATGCGGTCTATACACAAATTGGTCGCAATACGGTACAGCCAAGTAGAAAATTTTCTCTTTTGATCATAGGTTTCCAAGTTTACATAAGCACGCACAAAGGCTTCTTGCGCAATATCTTCTGCCTCTGCTGCATTGTTCAACATTCGGTAGCAAACTTGATATAGCCGGTGCTGAAAGTGGATTACGATTTCCTCAAAAGCTTCCTGATTGCCATGTAAAACTTCTTTTACTCGTTTGTTAATTAACTCGTCCAATAGGCTTCACTCTCCGCTCTTATGCGGCTGTCCCTCTATATACGTTAGAAACATCATTTGGTTTCACTTTTTTCATTTATTACGTTCATCTCTACTTTATCATTATTCTGGCTATCAGTGATAGTCATTTCTTAAATTGAAAAAAGTGATTAAAACCCGTAGGCTTTAACCACTTCAACAAATTACAATAGTTTTTCACCAAATAACGATCCCATCAAGCCGACTGCTACGTCAGCCGTCTTATTGTACTCGTCAAGTACAGGGTTCACCTCAACAAATTCCGCGGATGTAATGACATGTGCATCTTCAAGTAATTCCATAGCCAAATGACTTTCACGGTATGTGATTCCACCTGGCACCGGTGTTCCTACTCCCGGTGTATATAACGGATCCAAACCGTCCAAGTCTAATGACAAATGAACACCATCTACTTGTCTTGATGCAAAATATTCAAGTGTTTGCTGTATGACCACTGACATTCCATAACGGTCGATTTCATGCATAGTAAATACTTTTACGCCTTTTTCTTTAATCATTTGGCGTTCACCAGGATCTACTGAGCGCGCTCCGATAATCACTACATTTTCAGGCTTGATTTTTGCTCCTTCACTATGCACATTCACCAATTGTTCATGGCCCAGCCCCATACTGACCGCGAGCGGCATACCGTGGATATTTCCCGACGGAGATGTTTCGCTTGTATTCATATCTGCATGCGCATCGTACCAAATAACACCAAGGTTTTTATAGTGTTCTGCCAACCCTGCAAGTGTGCCTATTGCGATACTATGATCTCCACCAAGCACGAGTGGAAACTTCTTGTTTTTTACAATAGCCGAAACTGTCGCAGCAAGCTCTTCAGTCGCTTCAGTCACTTCTGTTAAGTTCTTCAACCCAACCTCATTACACGATAAATCACGAATGGGAGAAACAGAAATATTTCCTTCGTCCATTACGTGATGCCCTAATGCCTGCAGACGCTCTACCGCTCCTGCATATCGAATCGCACTGGGTCCCATATCCACTCCACGGCGGCTCTGACCAAGATCCACGGGTACTCCAATTATTGAAATGTTTAGTTCGCGCATAACCAATCCTCCCACCTGATCTTTATATTTTTGAGCAACACAGTATTTTCATATTCTTTTCGCATCTTCTAGTGACATGGGTCGACCGAAATAATAGCCTTGTCCTTCGCGGCATCCTAAGTTGTAGAGCATTTTGGCCTGCTCCTGTAATTCTATTCCTTCCGCCACTACGTTCAACCCCGCCGTATCAGCAAGTGTCACAATCGCTTTGACAATAGCCTGACTGTTTTCATTCTCCAATATATCCCGTACAAATGCCATATCAATTTTTAACGTATCAGCCGGGAGTTCTTTAATATAACTAAACGTACTATAACCTGTCCCAAAGTCGTCAATCGCAATCGTAATCCCTTCACTTCGAAGTCTTTGAATGGATTCTTTCATGCCTATCGTATCCATAAATGAGCTTTCTGTCAGTTCCAACTCTAGCATCTCAGGCGGTACGCGATATTCTTTAATAATATTCAAAACGGAGTCAACAAAGCCTTCTTCTTTCATTTGAACTGTTGAAACATTCACAGCAAAGCGGCATTCTCCACCAGCTGCCCGTTCTATTTGTGCGCGTTTACACACTTCCCGTAAAATCCATTCTCCAAGCGATACAATGATTTTCGTTTCCTCAGCGAGTGGAATGAACTTATTAGGCGGAATAACACCTAAATCGGGGTGTTTCCAACGCACAAGTGCTTCTACGCCAGTCAACTCACCGGTATCTAGTAATACTTTCGGCTGGTACTCAAGATAGAAATGTTGTTGTTGCACACTTTTACGTAATTCATTTTCCAACAAAATTCGCTCTAAAGACATCTTTGAAGTACCCGGCTCGTACATTTCAGTAGCCCCGCCACCATGTAACTTGACCTTCCCCAATGCCAACGTAGCTTTAGTGATCAAATCAGATGGCTGATTGGCGTGTTCAGGATACATAGAAATACCGCAACTAATGGACAATGTGTAGTTTTGTTTTCCAACTTGGATTGGTTGTTCTAAAAACGTACGAATATCTTCCGCATGATTATAAAACTCTTCTTCATCTTTCAAACCGGATATGATGAATGCAAATTCATCTCCCGCAATACGGGATAATAGGCTTTCAGGACCTGTTCTCTTTTTCAGCCGTTCTCCAACCATCGCCAATAAATAATCCCCTGCTTCATGCCCTAGTAAATCGTTAGCATAGCGCAGACGATCAATATTTATATGAACGAGGGCAAATACTTGCTTGCGGGTACGTGCTCTTTCAAATGCCAGTGCCATCTGTTCTCTAAACGAATTTCGGTTCATTAAGGAAGTTAGTTGGTCATTGTAGACAAGATATTTGATTTTTTCGTCTGATTTCACACGTTCGGTGACATCTCGCATGACAACCAATAATTTATCTTCATATTCAACTGATTCTTTCACTTCATTAATTTTCGCTTCCATAACATGCAACCCTTTTTTACTATCTAAAAAAGAGTACTCTATATTAAATGCTTGGCGTTGATATCCTCCAAATTGCATAATTTTCTTTTGTACCTGTTGGCGATTTTTCTTAGAAATATAGGAAAAGAATGAATTGGAATATAGTTCATCCACTGAATGTCCAAGAAGCTTCTGAAATGATGGAGAGACATAGTAAAGTTTCCCCTGCCGATCAATAATCGCAATATAGTCAGATGCATTGTCTGTAATAATTTCATAAAGATCTGCATTTTTTCGTATTTCTAGTTCCATTTTCTTTCTCTCGGTAATATCATAGCGGATTGAAATATATTGATAAGGTTTTCCTTTATCATTTAAAAATGCGACGATTGTGGTGTCTACCCAATACGTTGAACCATCCTTCGCACGATTACATATATCGCCACGCCAAGTATTGCCCATCCCAATCGTTGACCACATCTCTTTAAAGAACGCTGCGTCATGGTGACCTGAGTTTACAATACGTTGATTAGCACCAATTAATTCTTTTCTTGAGTATTTTGAAAGTCTTTCGAAGTGTTCGTTTGCATATTGGATCGTTCCTTTTGAGTCGGTGATTGCGACGATAGCTGCTTGTTCTAGTGTATAAGAAATATCACTAAGAACCTTTTGTAATTCCTTTTCACTACTAGACTCAACAAATACATCCATACCGTTTAAAAATTCTTGCATTGCTATATCACAATCCCTATATCTAGTTATTTTTCATTAATCATACAAGATAAACTACCTATATGTGTTACAAATTATTATACATGATAATTCCAATTATTCTATATGATTGAGTGTTTGTACAACAAAAAAACCCTTCATTATTTTAAAATAATAAGGATTTAACATATTAACTATTGAATTGTAAGTACGTCAGTAAAATGGCTGGGGTAGCTGGATTCGAACCAACGAGTGACGGAGTCAAAGTCCGTTGCCTTACCGCTTGGCTATACCCCAATGTATAGCTAGTTATACTTTCTACAGGTAAAATAAACATGGTGGTGGGGGACGGATTCGAACCGCCGAACCCGGAGGGAGCGGATTTACAGTCCGCCGCGTTTAGCCACTTCGCTACCCCACCGTGTTAAAATCGTGCTAAGCTTTGCTTTTAAAAAGTAAATGGTGACCCCTACGGGATTCGAACCCGTGATACCGCCGTGAAAGGGCGGTGTCTTAACCGCTTGACCAAGGGGCCATGAAAGTGTTCATGGAGCTTCCAGCCGGGCTCGAACCGGCGACCTCTTCCTTACCATGGAAGCACTCTACCTGCTGAGCTATGGAAGCATAAAAAAATGACTCCGCAGGTAAGACTCGAACTTACGACCGATCGGTTAACAGCCGATTGCTCTACCACTGAGCTACTGCGGAATAATAATATGTTTCGTACGCTTGACGACAAAAACCATTATAGCATGCTTGCTGACTCTTTGCAACAGATACTTTTTATATCACTCAAGCTTTTTTAATTATAGTGGGCTTAGTCATAGACGTCAAGGGTTTTTCATATAATAGTTTAGACTTCACATAATTAAGGAGAATGGCATGATAAAAAAACTTCTCTTCCTTTTTGTATTGACTGCACTATTCTTGGCTTTTATTCCTCAATTGACCAAGCCTTCTTCAACCTTGAAGGCAGTTTTCCGATTGACTGAACAACCCGCAGTGATAGTGAAAGGTACACAAGGTTCAGCATTGACCATTAATATTTCATTTGGTGAGAAAGAAGTGGAAGAACTTCTTGGAAAATTATCGCAGCCCTATCCTTTATTGTTTATTGATAGTGACTGGGCTTCACGCTTCCCTCATATTACAGAACAGATTAAACAGCGATCTATGCCTGTCGCATTACTTGGTACTGAAGGTCAACATTATGAAAGCAATCCCAAGCTTTTAAGCGAGCAACTTCAAACGTTTGAAGAGTTGTTTAGCACACGCCCTCTTTGGTTCCGTACGACAGATGAAGAATTCCCTTTGGCATTATTGCAAGAGTTAAGTGAAGCAGAAATAAATGCCTTAGGCTCTACTATTCAGTGGTCTGGTGGTACACTCCCGAAGGCTACTAAGGGAGAAATTATCGCTGTTCCATACGCTCGCAATGAACACGTAGCCATGGCAGATATTCAGCGACTACTTGCTAGCCGTACTTTTCAATCCGTAGAGGATCTATTATTTCAATCGACTGTAAAAACAAAAAAAATTCCACAATAAAAAAACTGACAAGAGAAAATCTCCTGTCAGTTTTTTTGGGATTTGCCTACTTGTTTCTTCGTCTTTTTTCTATCATTTCTGCGTTTATCCAACTTTTCTTTATCAATATCGGATTGTTTATTGTATTTAGGCAATACTAATAATTGATACGCATTCACTGCGAGCAGCGGGAATAAGAGAATAGTTACCCATTCATCTTTGTTACCTGAAGTGACCATAAGTGCCGGCAACCATTCAAGCGTCGTGATAACAATCATAAAAAATAATGCAGAAATCAATGCATGTTTTTTCGTCCACTGTGCTTTGAAGTACGCTGTCACTACGGATACTGCAATCAAGGTAATCAGTAAGAAGATATACAGAACTGTACGACTCATATCTGCTTTCGTTAATTGGAAACGGAAAAAGACTAAATCAAACAGCACGACTACTATGATCAACATTTGAACCCAGTTCCACAACGTTAGTGTACGGAACAAATTCACGCCAAACTGATGAACGGTCAAATAGGCGAAGAAACCCATCTGCGCAATTACACTCATCGTAAATCCTAAGAAAATCATCCATAAAAAAGCACCAAGAAATTGCCATATCTCGCCTACCTGTAAGTATCCATAGAAAAAGTCCCAACGTACAATTAGACCGACAACCGCTGTAATCGCTCCGCCAATTGCCATTGCGCGTAAGAAAAATTTAACCCAATTTCGTATTGTCACAGCACTGTTCCCCTTTTTATCATGTCTATCCTAGTGTATCAACGATCGACAAAAAAATCTATTTCATTGAACGATTCATGCATATTCCTTCATATATTGTGAACAATAAATGAAAATACAAGTGGAAGGTTGAGTGGAATGAAAAAATTCGCAGTTCTTTTTCTATTCCTTCTATTCCTTACGGGTTGCAGCGGAAGTCATCAAGCAGCACCAAGCTATGATGAGATGAAAAAGATGATGACAGATGCAATCCAGACGGAAGACGGAAAAAAGGCACTCCGTAAATTGATGACTGATCCCGAGTTCAGGGAGTTATTAGTACTTGAACAACCAGAAGTCAAGCAGAGCATTGAGAATGTACTGCTTTCTAAAGAAGGTGAACGTTTTTGGAAAACCGCTTTTGAAGATCCTAAATTCACTGAATCCATCGCAAAAAGCATGAAAAAACAACAAGCGGATATCATGAAAGATTTGATGGGAGATGCTTCTTTTCAAAAAGAAATGGAGAAGTTTTTCGGTCAACCTGACATGATGAAACAAATGGAGAATATCGTCAATTCAGCAACGCTCAAGAAGGAAATGGAAAAGACTATACAGGACACTATCAATAGTCCTCTCATGCAAGCAAAGTGGCAAGAATTGATTATGAAAGCAGGAAAAGGTGCTGCAGAGGGATCCACCAAGGATGGTGGTAAAGGAGAAAAAACAGACGAAGAAGGAAAATAATCCTTTCTTCGTCTGTTACATTTTACTTTTCCGTTTTTTTGATTACTGTATCGGCAACGTCTAAATAGATTTTCCCGATCGGATGATCTTCTGCATAGACAGAAGGTGCAAAATCCGTTTCGTTCCAGTCAGGTTGACCAAGAGGTATTTGTCCTAGTAATTCTGTACGAAGTTCTTCAGATAGACGAACACCACCGCCTTGACCAAAGACATACTCTTTTTCGCCTGTTACTTCCGATGCAAACCAAGACATGTTTTCAATAACACCGAGCAACTCATGTTCAGTCTGTAATGCCATCGCCCCCGCACGTGCTGCAACGAATGCTGCAGTTGGGTGCGGTGTAGTAACCACAATTTCTTTGGATGCTGGAATCATTTGGTGAATATCAAGCGCTACGTCCCCTGTTCCTGGTGGTAAGTCGAGCAACAAATAATCCAACTCGCCCCAGTCTACGTCACGGAAGAATTGATCTAACACTTTTCCAAGCATAGGTCCACGCCATACAACAGGTGCGTTATCTTCAACAAAGAAGCCCATTGAAATCACTTTTACGCCAAAACGTTCTACCGGCATGATACGATCTTCCCGGACTTCAGGCATAGCTGTAATACCCATCATATCTGGTACACTGAATCCATAAATATCTGCATCGATCAAACCAACTTTTTTGCCACGTCTGGCTAAAGCCACTGCTAAGTTGACAGAAACTGTAGATTTCCCTACGCCGCCTTTTCCAGATGCAATCGAAATAAACTCAATATTGGATACTGGCGATAAGATATCTTGTGCTTCCGCTTCCGTAACTGTACCACGAAATTGTTCTAATACTTCTTTAGGCAGTTCTTCAAATCTAATACCTACCGAATCGGCTCCTGCTTCTTTCAATACTTCTACTACTTTTGATTGTAGCGTCAATTGCTCTCCGGTATTCACTTTCGCAATCGCGACTTTAACACTGACATGTTCTTTCTCTGGTTTGATGGTTACATCCACAATACCATTTGTTTCTGCCAATGTTTTATGTAAAAACGGATCTTCCAATGCGCCAATCAGTTCACGAACTTGTTGTTCATTAATCACATTCGACACTCCCTACTGGATTCATTCACTCCTTTTTAGTATATCATATTCCCTATTCACTCAAACGTCATATGCTTTATTGCTCTTCAGCGAGTTGATATTTTACGATTCCATCTACAATCGCTGCCGCCACTTTTTTCTGATAGGATTTACTTGATAATAACTTTCTTTCTTCCGGATTGGACAGGAAACCTGTTTCTACCAATACAGCTGGCACCGGTACTTTTTTCAACAAATAGACCCCTGTGATTTTCATAGCTTCCCGCTCTGTATTTTTCAACTGGTCGCGCAGTTCATTTTGGATGGACGTCGCCAGCTGCTTACCCTCTGGATGGCCCCCTGGATGATAGAATACTTGCGCGCCTCTCCAGCGTTCTTCTGGAATTGCGTTCACGTGTACGCTGATAAACATGTCAGGCTTCGATTCTACTGCCATGCTTTCACGTAGTTTCAAATCTGCGAACTTTCTGCTTCTCAACGAAGTGAACGTCTCGGATGGTGCATGTTCCGCTACTGCATCCCCGCTTTTCTCTCTCGTCATTTCTACGGTTGCACCTTTTTTCTTCAATAGTTTACTTACTTCATGGGAGATGTTTAACGTAATATCTTTTTCAACGAGTTCGCCTGCCGAAGCACCTCCGTCTTCCCCACCATGCCCAGGATCAATTAAGATGCTTACACCACCGAGTTCTGAGGGCAGAAAGAATCCACGATCAGATGCTTTGACACCGTATAACACTCCACCTAATGAGAAAATTATTAGCAACCCTGTCACAAGCCACTTTTTCATACAGACACCCCTTTTTCTTTCACTATACGCTTGGACTTTTGAGGTTATGTCTACGCAGTAGCAGATGGATGAATTAGAGGTTTGAATACGGAGGCATGCCGAGAAGACATAGAATTTGATAGGTTGAAAGCATCATCGCTCTGTACACAAAAAAGCTGTCGTAAGAAGTTTTCACTTCTTACGACAGCTTTGGTTTAGCTTGTTATTTCGTTTCGCCTTCCCATGCGAGCATACCGCCTACCATGTTGGTTACGTCAAAGCCTTCGTCTGCCATAAGCTCTTGTGCACGTCCGCTTCTACCGCCTGAACGGCATACAAGGATGTAAGGTGTTTCTGTATTCAATTCGTGCATTTCGACAGGTAGATTGCCGAGGGCAATGTGTTCTGCACCTGGAATCATACCTTCTGCTACTTCGTCATCTTCACGCACGTCGATGATATTCAATTCTTTACCGCTTTCCAATTGCTCTTGTACTTCTTTTGCAGTTAATTCTTTTAAAGTCATGAGTGGCATCCTCCAAAGTGTGTAATGTACTCCTATTCTATCTTGCTCGGTCAATCATTGTCTATTGAAATGAACTAATTAGCGTTGCTGTATTTCTTTCATAGTATGGCCACGGTTTTCCCATAATCTAGTCGTGTCCGCTATTTCGACAATCGCAGGGATATAGCGCTCAGATTCTTTAATAGGCAGTTCCAGACGGGATATAAATAAGGACAGTTCCATCATGAAATCACCACCACTTACTTGCAAATTATATACTAGTTCTGAGACTTCTACGTCTACATTCAATTGATCACCGAAATCTTCTTTCAACATGTTTTTTAAATTTAATTGCTCCGGTGTTTCTTGTACGTACTCTTCGTCAATGAAACACAGTAATTCTTCTCTTCTAGGTATATAATACGGCTTTCCAGCTGCAGTTTGTCTTAGGTTTTCCTTCTCAGCTTCTTCGCTTGTCGCTTCAGCCACAAATTCGTTTGATTGAATATAGACGAAGCTCTCTTCTAGTTTTTCTTTCACTTGCTTACTTCGCAAAAAACTTTCCACTTCATCCAGTGAAATGTTTTCTTCGTTTTGATTAGTGTAAATTTCAATAACTTTTTCAATAGGCACTATCCCATATAGATTTGTGCACGCTACAATATACTTCATTACCAATTCTTTATCCATCATATGCACACCTTTCGCTGATCCGAATACATTCCCGATGTACTCCTTCTGTATTGTATCAATATTATCATCTATTGTTCTGACCTAGAACTTTTTTGATCATCCTTGAAGGTGTCATAATATACTATATCAACTTGAAAATTCAGGAGGAATGGTATGGGTGCTATAAATGGCAACGAGTTTGTGCGTAGAATGGATGAGCAGAACGCGGAGATTTGGCTCGATGGAAAGCAATTGAAAGGTCCTATTTCTAAACATCCGGCATTTAAAGGACTTATAGAAACAAAGGCCTCTTTGTATGATTTACAATTGTCACCTTCACATAAGGCTCTTATGACATACGCTTCACCAGTCACAAATGAGCGCATTGGACTTTCGTACTTACAACCGAAAACCAAAGCGGATTTGCGCAATCGCAGAGTTATGACAGAGGAATGGGCAAGACTTTCTTGCGGCTTACTTGGTAGAAGTCCCGATTACCTCAATACGGTGATTATGAGCTTTGCCTCTTCTTCCGCTCACTTGCTCGGCAAGGAAAACTGCTTTCCAGAACATATTCAAGCGCTTTATGAACGAGCACGAGAAAAAGATCTATCCTTTACTCACACCTTCATCACGCCACAGGTCAATCGATCTCAGGCTGCCTTTACTACGTCAGATGAACCGATCTCCGCCAAGATTGTAGATAAAACAGCAGCTGGACTCATCATTAAAGGAGCTAAACTACTGGCAACACAGGGCGGCGTGACGGATGAGGTATTGGTATTCAGCACGCCTTCATTTCTTGGGGATTCTGATGAAGCTTTCGCCTTTTCAATACCTTCCCGTACAGAAGGTTTACGTTTTCTCTGTAGGGAATCATTTGTAGGGGGGAATTCCACATTTAATTACCCACTGAGTTCGCGATTTGAAGAGATGGATGCTGTAGTTGTTTTCGATAATGTTCTCGTCCCGTGGGAGCGTGTATTCTTTCATCACAATAAGGAAGTAGCTTCAGAATTTTTTTCAATGAGTTCATTCCATCCGTTCGCCACACATCAAGTCATTACGAGACAGATCGTCAAAACAGAGTTCATGCTGAATTTAGCAGAGCAACTCGTCCAAATGATTAATGTAGCCGAATATCTCCATATTCAAGAAAAACTATCTGAGATAATTATTGGACTCGAAACAATGAAAGCATTACGAGATAAATCTGAGGCCGATGCATCACTCGATCAATGGGGAAATATGTGTCCAAGTGCAATACCACTTCAAGTAGCTAGCAATATTTTTCCGAAAGTCTACCCGCGTTTCAGTGAGATCATTCAGCTAATCGGAGCGAGTGGGATGATTGCGTTACCTACCGATAAAGATTTCCAATCTCCTATTCAACTTGATCTCGAAAAGTACCTACAAGGTGCTACGAAAACCGCGTTGGAACGTGTGCAACTATTTCGGTTAGCTTGGGATTTGACAATGAGTTCGTTCGGCACAAGACAAACACAATATGAGCGGTATTTCTTCGGGGATCCGGTACGCTTATCAGGTCACCTATACCGATCCTATCCGAAAGACGCAAGTCAGGAAATGATACGCCGTTTACTTTCCTATTAAATGAAAAGTCAGTAATTCGCCGAAATTATTGCGACTCATTATATTATTCACATGCTACACTCTGTGTATGGAGTTGATGATTATGGTGCTATCTGTAAATCGTATTGAGCTCTTCCAAGAAGCAATCCAGTTTATCCATAGTTGTTATGATGAACTAGGAATTTCTCAAGAGGAACAACTCATGCGCGTCAAAGAAATTGAAGAGGAGATTATCCAAACGGGAACGTACACTCATACACAATCCGAACTGACACATGGCGCGAAAATGGCTTGGCGAAACAGTAATCACTGTATCGGACGATTATTGTGGGAAACGTTGGAAGTATTTGATGAACGACAAGTCACTACTGCTGAAGATGCATTTGAAAAATTGAAGCATCATGTGGATTATGCAACGAATGATGGAGATATTCGTTCAACGATTACCGTCTTCGCCCCTCGGGTACAAGACAAAGACCCTCTGAGGATCTGGAATCATCAATTAGTTCGTTATGCTGGATACGAGGATGGAGCTACAATCATTGGCGACTCTGCATCCATTGAGATGACCAAGTTGTGTGAACGTCTGGGATGGCGAGGGAACAAAACACCTTTTGATGTATTACCGCTTGTCATTCAAGAGTTTGGGAAATCTCCACGACTCTTTGAACTACCGAAATCATCAGTAAAAGAAGTACCTATCAGTCATCCCGAAATTAAAGGAATTTCCGAGTTGAATACAAAATGGTATGCCGTTCCGATCATTTCCAATATGCGTCTTGATATCGGTGGAATTGAATATCCTATGGCACCATTTAACGGCTGGTATATGGGCACAGAAATTGGAGCACGTAATCTTGCAGATGCGGATCGTTATAATCTTTTGCCGTCTGTCGCCAAACTGATGGGGCTAAACACAAAATCCAATCGTTCTCTTTGGATAGACAAAGCACTTGTGGAGTTGAATATAGCTGTTCTACATTCCTACGAGAAGGAAGGTGTCACACTTGTTGATCATCATACCGCAGCGAAACAATTCAAATCGTTCGAAAAGAAAGAGCGGAGTGTTGGAAGAAGAGTGACAGGTAACTGGGTATGGCTCATCCCACCACTGTCACCTGCTGCCACGCATGTTTATCACAAGCGGTTTGCCAATGACATTATGACACCCAATTTCTTTTATCAGAAAGATCCCGAATAAACCAACGCCCCTGTGCCATGTTATATGGTATAGGGGCGTTTTTTTAGTGAACAGGTATTTCTTGAAAATCAATGCGAATAAATTTACCTGTTTCAGTTGAATAGGTGACAGTCACTATCACACCGAATTCCCGTTCTTCCTCTTTTAGCCAAAGTTGAAATTTTTCCACGTTTGTAACTTTTTTTGAGTCGGTTGCGATATGCAAGTAATCCTTGATATCTGCATGAGGATATTTAAGCATCGTTTGCTTGATCGCAAGCCTTGACCATTTGGCGTATGCCGGTACTTCAACTTTACTATGTGCAGCAGCTGGCGCATCACTAGTACCCAACCCACTTGTCCATAATATTCCAAGTGCCAAACCTATTTTCGCTAAGATGGCGCACACCTCCTTTGGAAATAGCATGCGCTGTTTCTACCCATTCGATTCTAAATAAAAAACATCCAACTATGTTAGGAGGCCGCTGAAAAACTAACATTTATTTTTGATACTTGGTTTTTCAAACGAAAACAGGGCACGTTCCATCTGATTTTTGATGGAATGTGCCCTGTTTCTTGATCTGTTTTATTCTTTTTCACTCAGGAGCTTGATAATTCGTTTCAAGTTGACCGCAAATATGGTGGTGGCTCCTTGTACCTCCATGCCGAATATGCCCGCGGATTTAGCTGTTTTATAGCCATGCGGATGTTTCAATTCACTATTCTTTACTTCAATTTTATAACGATTTTTGGCGAGTCGTTTAAATTCTTCGGTCTCTTGAAAGGCGGCTTGTTCTTCATGTTCAAGCGACTTAATCGTCACACTGTATGTTTTACTTTTCGCTCCGTCTTTATAACACCCCTCACGCAACGGGCAAACCTTACATTTTTCAATATCAAAATAATACGTGGTACTCTGATTCCTTTTCTGAGTTTTCTTGCCCGTCCGTGCTTTTCGCGTTGCCAGGTGTCCGGCCGGGCACACGAACAGTTCTGCATCTTTGTTGTAATCGAATACGATTGTTCTTCGTTCGTCTACGTCAGTTAGGGAAGGATTTAATTTTGAAATAAGTTGAAGCTCTTCTGATTTGGCGTACTCTAGATTATCTTTCCCCGAGTAGGCCGCGTCGCCCAGAACGGTTTCGACCTCCATGCCGGCTCTTTTACTTTTCTGAATTAATTCTTGAAGATACTGCCCGTCACTTTTTTCGCCTGTCGTCACGATAGCCGCGGTGATAATTCGTTAGTCGCTCATCGCTATATGCGTTTTATAACCAAAGAAAGCAGAATCCGCCGATTTATGCCCCACTCGTGCGTCCGGATCGTTAGAATACCCCCAGTGGTTCTCATAGTCCTCAATGACTTCTTTCAGCACATTGACTCGTTCTTGTACGGCCGGGATATGTGCGACCTTTGATTGCCTTTCCACTGCTTCCACCACTTGCCGGCAGTACTGTAATTCTTCTTCGATTTCATCTGATGCAGGTTTCGCGGGGAACTTCCCGACCATTTCTTCTTCCAGTTGATAGACGGCTTTCCGCACATTTTTCGACTTTGCCCGTAGAAACTCTTTTGGTAATTTCTGTGTAAAGCGTGCTTGCGTATGGGTGGCGTCCACCATGATCATTTTACTGAGAAGTAGCCCTTTTCCAACGGCAATTTCCACCGTTTTATTGATGAGAAGGTCCAGTAGATTCATGTCTTGTAGGCGAAGCCGGCGGAATTTCGTCAGGGAGCTTGAGTTGATGACGTCCTCTTCCGGCGCCATTTCTAAAAAGTATTTAAAGGACATGTCGTATCGTGAACGCTCGACAAGATCTGCATCTGATAAATCATAGATTGATTTGAGCAGTAAGTATTTGAACATACGAATCGGATGAATGGCGTTGCGTCCATTATCCAAACAATATTTCGCTTGAAGTTCATCCAGGACAAATGAAAAGTCAACTAGTTCGTTGATTTGTCGGAGCAGATGGTCTTGCGGGATCAGTACGTCATACAGCGCCATATACGGGCTTCCATTCGGTGTTTTTCTTTTGGAAATCATAAGCACACTGCCTTGGATAGTTTTACCAATTATACTATAGATACTGAATAGAAAGAATTAAAAAGCAACTGTACGAACGGGTTTCCGTCCG